>JALWLM010000295.1 GCA_027084145.1 Crocinitomicaceae bacterium
GTCCATCATCGGGTAAAAAACAATTTACAATTTATCACTAGTATGTTGCACCTACAATCTTCTCATTTACCTCCAAATCATAAAAAACATTTTGATATTGCTATACAAAGAATACATGCTATCGCTATTTTACATCATATCATCTATCAAAAAGAGATTGATTCCCCTCCAACATGTCAATATTTAAAATCTATTTTTAAGCTAATTATTAAAAATTATATCTCTAACTCTGAGGACATTTTAATCATGAATGTTGAAAATTGTAAAATAAATAGAGAGGCACTCACTCCTATCACCTTAATCATCAATGAATTGATTTCTAATTCTTTTCAACATGCTTTTAAAGATATTACAAACCCTAAAATTCAAATTAATGTAAAAAAGATTGGTGATTCTTTAAATATTATGTATAGTGATAATGGGAAATGGGTAGAAAACTCTCACAACGGATTTGGTCTTGAAATGAAAAAATCTCTATTGGAACAATTAGGAGGGAAGTCCAATATTCGAAAAACAGCAGAAGGAACTTTTATTGATATTGAAGTCCCATATACAAACGAAGTACAAGTTTAAAATACTCTAAGGAACACAAATTACAGTATCATAAACCGGAGAAAATCCTGCCCACAAACCTAAAGCTCCCCCTTCAATATTTGTTGGAATGTTGGTTGGTGTTGCAAACGGATTACCTCCTGTAGCCAATTGTGTATATTTCTTTTCCAAATACTCGTAAACTTTAGCGTCCATTTTTGAAAATTTAATCACAACGGTATCTCCATAAACATATCGTCCTCTGATACTATCCGGAACACTCTCACCGTAACCTGAAGGGTTGTCATAAAAGAAATCAAATGTCAACCCGTCAAAAAACTCATCATCAAAAACAGGACCTCTCGTTTTCTTGAAAAACGCATCCTTGGGGGCTCCTGTAAGTGTGTCAATACTAATGATTCGAGACTCCCATTGATAAGCATCGTATTGATTAACAGGATCTGATAAGTTTGCCCAAACAAAACCATGATGCGTCAACGGAGCATCGGCTTTCCACCATATTGAATTTAATGGTGTTGGAGCCACTATTTCTGTTGTCGATGTATATGTCTCTCCTTGATAATTTACCGTTAAAGTATAGCTCTTACCGACTGCTCCAAAAACAGCCGGATTTGTCGTCGTGTAACCACAAATGCTTACCGTAGAAAGTAAAGCGGGTTCTATTCCTAAAATACTTGCCAACTGGTCTAATTCTGCTGGGGACAAGTTATCTGAACAAAATTCATCTAATTGGACAGTTGTATTTCCATCCGAAACCGTAACAACCGCTCCTTGCACAAAAGAATTTAAAAATGCATTAACATCTGTCGGTGCATAAATGTTTCTGGATAAAGACAACAAAACAATCGGTGGCAGTCCTGTTTCTATCTGTCCGTCAATTACTAACTTTTCTTTATGCCCGGGAATATCAATTTTCACCTCTTTGGTACATGAAAAAAGAAATGCAAACAACATGAACCCTATATAAACAATATTTTTCATCATTCTAAAATTCAAAGTTCCACGTTACACTTGGTATAATGGGGAATAAAGTCACTTGTTTTACCGATATTTTAAAATCTCCCGATAAAAAATCCCCGTCATTATCCACATATAAAAAATAAGGATTTGCCCGATTATAAACATTGTAAACCGAAAAAACCCAACTTGATTTCAATTTCTTCTTTACTTGAATAAGCTCTCCTGTGTCCGGATCTTTTTCCTCTTTAAATTCTTTTCCTTTTAATGTTGCCGATATGTCCAATCGATGATATGGAGCCATTCGGGTTGAATTTCTTTGTCCATACTCATACAATAAATCTTGTCCCTGAACATACCATGATGTAGGCAAAGTCAAAGTATTTCCCGTTGCATAAATAAAAGCGACACCAAAAGACCATCTCTTGTTTAAATCATAATTAGCAACTATCGATAAATCGTGTCTTCTATCATACTTTGCAGGAAATGGATTGCCATCATTCAGTGTTTCAAATAATCTTTCGGTTTTACTCCATGTATATCCAACCCATCCGGTTAGCTTTCCTGTTTTCTTTTTAAGAAAAAACTCTGATCCATAACTCCAACCTTTACCAAAAGTCAGTAGATTGTCCGTATTGTCGTTGACATTATCCCCCGGTAACACCCCTTCTTTAAATTCAATAAGATTTCTCATGTCTTTGTAATAAAATTCTACTGACGATTCCAGTTTGTTTTCTAAAAAGTTCATAAAATATCCAATAGATGCTTGCCATCCTCTTTGTGGTTTTACTTTGTCCGTTGTAGGATACCAAATATCTGTCGGTAAAGAAACCGCGCTTAAGGAGGTCAAATGAACATATTGATAATTGTAAGCATAACTTGCCTTTATCGATGCCTTGTTTTTTAATGCGTAACGCATTGAAATTCTCGGTTCTAATCCGTGATAAAACTTAATCAAATCTCCTTTTTCATATTGAATAATTGTTTCTTGTTGCCCTACCGCTCCGGGAATATAACGGGTAAAAGGCCCTACATGGTGAAACATGCTATACCTTAACCCTGCATTAACCTTAAACTCATCTGTAACATCAATTTCATCAGCTACATAAAATGCCGTTTCATGACTTTTTATTTTTTGCGCAACTCCGGTGTCAAACACAGTCTCTCCACTCTCTGCCGAAACACTAATCGGGGTGAAAATGTGATGTGTATATTGTACTCCGTATTTTATTTTGTTTCTTGGATTTGCAAAATAAGTGAAATCAACTTTACCTCCCCAATCTTGAATTCCGGATTTCATTGTAAAACTAAATTGATCCTGCGAAGAAATGAATGAAAATGTATAATCGGTAAATGTTCCTGTAATATTCATAAATAATTTATCGGAAAACAGATGATTCCAGCGAAGAGCAACAATTCCATTTCCCCAAGGCATTTTTACATCAAAATCATCTTCTTTGTTTCCGAAGCTAAATAAATCTTTACCATAATAACTGCTAAGAAATATTTTATCTTTATCCGAAAGTTTATAATTCAACTTTAGGTTTAAATCATAAAAAAAATAACTGGTCCCGGAAAATGGTGAATCCTCGGGAATTGCTGCTTTCATCAGAAGATCTATATAGGTCCTTCTTCCCGAAACAATAAACGAACCTTTATCTTTTTTTAAGGGTCCCTCTACGGTTAACCGTGAAGAAATAGCCCCCAACCCTCCTTTGACTCCAAAGCGTTTTTTATTCCCTTCATTCATATTGACTTCAAGTACTGAAGACATTCTTCCCCCGAAATTAGCCGGCATACCTCCTTTAATCAAATTGACGCTTTTTACCGCATCAGAATTAAATACAGAGAAAAAACCAAATAAATGCGAAGCATTATAAACCGTTGCTTCATCTAATAAAACCAAGTTTTGATCCGGTCCTCCTCCCCGAACATAAAAGCCTTGTCCTCCCTCTGCCGCAGAGGAAACCCCGGGGAGAAATTGAATCGCCTTGATAATGTCCACTTCTCCCATAAATGCCGGAATTGCTTTAATTTCCGCAATTTTTAAATCAATTTGTCCGATTTTTGTGCTTTTTATATTTTCTTCTGCATGAGCATTTACTACAACTTCTTCGAGCTGTTGAACGTCTTGTCCAAATTCATAATCAAATCTGACATCTTTGGTTAAGTCCAATTTTTGTTTTTCTATTTGTCCCGAAAAACGAAATTCTACAGTATAAACACCTGAGGGAATAGTCAATGAATAGAACCCGTAATTATTCGTAATCGTTCCTTTTTTGATACTTGGGATATAAACTTTTGCTCCGATAAGTACTTCTCCGGAAGAGGCATCTGTCAAATAACCGCTTATTGTGCTTTCTTGAGTAAAGGCATTAAAGCTAAAAGCAATTATCAATAACAATAAAATTATTTTCATTTTTTCATCAATCGAATAACAACAAAATTAAGAAATTAATATTACTGTCAAGGGATGATCAATCATATAATTAAATGATGTAAAAACACTTTTATTTTTGATACAAATTAAAATTATCATACCAAAAAATAAGTAAACAATAAAGATTTTGAAGGCTTAAAGCCTTAACTACAACAAAATAATATTTATTCCGTTATTTTTGCTGTATGAAAACTATCTTATTCCTCATATTTTTATTATTCTCATTTACCGTTTTTAATCAAAGAAACACTAAAGACTCTATACTGTCCACTCCTTGGGTAAGCGTACAATACGGTGGAAATTGGACAGGGGGAGATTTGGCTCAACGCTACGGTTATCTTAATCATCTTGGAATGTTTGCAGGATGGAAAACTTCTAAAAATTGGATTTACGGAATAGATGGGAGTTTTATCTTTGGTAATACAATCCGCTTAACAGGACTGTTTGATGAAATTGTCGATTCTTATGGGAATATCACTGATCAAAACGGGGATATCGCTTCAGTATTTGTGATGGCCAGAGGTTTTCATATTAATGCAAGTGTCGGTAAAATTTTTCCCGTTTTCTCTCCTAATCAAAACTCAGGTATTTTTGTTCATGCAGGAGCAGGATACTTATTACATAAATTAAGAATAGAAACTAATTATCATGTCGTCCCTCTTTTAGAACAAGATTACAAGAAAGGATATGATCGCTTAACGACAGGTGTCAATTTTCACCAATTTGTCGGGTATGCTTTAATGTTTAACAAAAGACCGATTAATGTTTATGGAGGTTTCTATATTCAAGAGGGACTGACTTATAATCGTAGAAATGTATTTTTTGACCGCCCGAATGAACCTGTATCCAAGGAACAACGCTTGGATTTACAATTTGGATTTAGAGTCGGATGGTTAATTCCTATCTACAAACGAACACCTAAAGCTTATTATTATAATTGATGAATATGCTTTACCAACTCGGAATCTTTTTTCTCGGAGCAGGAATGAAAATGGCTTCTTTGTTTCATCCTAAAGCAAAGAAATGGGTAGATGGAAGAAAGAATTTGTTGAATCAACTCCCTTCAACAGAAGACGCTAAAATCGCTTGGTTTCACTGTGCTTCTTTAGGTGAGTTTGATCAAGGAATTCCTGTTATTAAAGCTTTTCGACAAAAATTCCCCGAACATAAAATTTTATTGACCTTTTACTCTCCTTCAGGAATGGATTTTTACCAAAAAAGAGAAGCAGTTGCCGATTTTGTTTGCTACATCCCTCTTGACACAAAGAAAAATGCAAAACGCTTTATTCAACATTTCCATCCGGAATATGCCTTTTTTATTAAATATGAATTTTGGTTAAATCACATTAAAGAAGCGACACAAAATGGTGCTAAAATCTACAATGTAAGCGGAGTATTTAGAAAAGAACAACGTTTTTTCAAACCTTATGGAACTATTTTTAGAAAAGCTCTCTCTTCTTTTACTCATTTCTTTGTACAAAATGAATCTTCCAAAAACCTGCTTTATCAAATCGGTATTAAAAATGTCACGATTACAGGAGACACTCGTTTTGACAGAGTGCTTGAAAACAAAAAAAACACTTCTGTCAATGAATCAATCATCCGATTTAAAGGAGAACGTCCCTTACTCATTGCGGGAAGTTCTTGGGAAGCAGAAGAGAACATATTAGCTCAGTGGAATACAGATGATTTTAAACTCCTCATTGCTCCTCATGATATTAGTGAAGGACATATCAAAAAAATTCAAAACTTATTTCCTAAAGCTATCCGGTACACTCGGGTTTCATCTTCTACGGATTTATCCTCTTACAAAGTAATGATTTTAGATACAATGGGACAATTAGCCTGTGCTTATCTGCATGGAGACATTGCTTTTGTCGGCGGCGGTTTTTCCGGAAATCTACATAATATTTTAGAACCTGCTGTTTTCGGTCTTCCTGTCCTATTCGGACCTAAACATCAACGATTTCCCGAAGCGGAAACTTTTATTCAAAAAGGATTTGGGTTTGCAATTAAAAACATTAATGACTTTACAAAGTCCATTCAATTCATTTCAAATAATTATGACAACATCAGTGAAAAAGAACAGTCGTTCGTAAAACAAAATGCAGGAGCTTCAGAAAAAATTATCCGTTTGGTGAATTAAACGAATTACACTACTACATTTACTATTTTACCCGGAACAACAATCACTTTTTTAGGTATTTTTCCATCTAACCATTTCTGCGATTTTTCATGTTCCAAAATCACTTTTTCAATATCTTTCGGGGCAAGATCTAAAGGCAATTCCAATTTAAATCGCATCTTTCCGTTAAAAGAAACAGGATATTCATGACTCGACTCTACTAAATATTGCTCTTCAAAAACAGGGAACGATGCTTGACTCACCGTTCCTTCCTCATGCCCTAATTTTGTCCAAAGTTCTTCTGCTATAAATGGAGCATACGGTGAAATTAAAACCGTTAAAGGTTCTAACACTTCCCGATGATGACATTTTTGATCGTTGAGTTCATTTACGCAAATCATCAACGTAGATACAACTGTATTAAAGGAATAACGATTCAAGTCTTCCGTTACTTTTTTAATCGTTTTATGAAGGGTTTTCAAACTTTCTTTGCTCGGCTTTTCTTCACTCACCGCAAAATTTCCCTCCTTGTCATGGAAAAGACGCCAGAACTTCCGTAAAAAATTATGAACTCCGTTGATTCCTTTCGTATCCCAAGGCTTACTTTGTTCTAACGGTCCTAAAAACATTTCATACATACGAAGTGTGTCTGCTCCAAATCGCTCCACCAAATCATCCGGGTTTTCAACATTATATTTCGATTTAGACATTTTTTCTACCTCACTTCCGCAAATAAATGAACCGTCCTCTTCCGTAATAAACTCTGCATTTTTGTATTCTTCCCTCCACTCTCTAAATCTCTCAACATTTAATTTGTCATTATCCACCAAAGAAATATCGACATGAATTGCACTAGCTTCAAAATCATCTTTTTTGGAAAGTGTTACAAAAGTATTCGAGTCCTTTATCCGGTATGCTAAACTGGAACGACCTAAAATCATCCCTTGGTTAATCATCTTTTGGAACGGCTCATCAAAAGGAAGATAACCTAAATCATAAAGAAATTTTGTCCAAAAACGAGCATATAATAAATGACCCGTTGCGTGTTCAGAGCCTCCAATATACAAGTCCACATTCTTCCAATATTCTACTTTATCTTTTGCAACAAACTCATCATCATTCTTAGGGTCTAAATAACGAACAAAATACCACGAACTTCCCGCCCACCCCGGCATTGTGTTGTACTCCATTCTGTCTCCGTTAAAATAATTCCAATCTTCTCTTTTCGCTCTTGCCAATGGTGGATCTCCATCTTCTGTCGGCAAATATTTATCTACTTTAGGTAACGTAATCGGCAAATATTCGTCTTCTATCACATAAGGTGTATTTCCTTTATAATAAATCGGGAAAGGTTCTCCCCAAAAACGCTGACGACTAAAAACCGCATCTCTCAACCGATAATTGATTTTCTTTTGTCCAAATCCTCTCTTTTCGATTTCTTCAATTGCTTTTTCAAATGCTTCTTTGTAAGGTAGCCCGTTTAGAAAATCAGAATTGTCAATCACACTGTCTTTTTCCGTATAAGCACCCTCTGAAACATCAATATCTTTAAATATATTTTTAATCGGAAGGTTGAAATACTTTGCAAAATCCCAATCTCTTTGATCTCCACAAGGTACAGACATCACCGCGCCTGTTCCATATGAAGCAAGTACATAATCACCTATCCAAATCGGAATTTTCTCTCCGGTAAACGGATGAATCGCATAAGCTCCGGTAAATTCTCCCGAAATATCTTTCACGTTGGCTTGACGATCTCTTTCCGTCTTTAATGATGCTTCCTTTTGATATTCCGTTACTTTTTCTTTATATTCGGATGTTGTAATTTTTTCAACTAATAAATGTTCCGGTGCTAACACCATAAAAGAAACTCCAAAAATAGTGTCCGGCCTTGTTGTAAACACTTCTATTTTCTCATTGTGTCCATCTATCATAAAGAAAACGGAAGCCCCAACAGATTTACCAATCCAATTTCGTTGTTGTTCTTTAATGGCATCCGACCAATCTAATTGTTCCAATCCCTGTAACAAACGTTCTGCATAAGCAGTAATACGCATTGACCATTGTAACATTTTCTTCTGTACTACAGGATGGTTTCCTCTCACCGAACGACCGTTAACTACCTCATCGTTGGCTAATACCGTTCCTAATTTAGGACACCAGTTTACCCATGTCTCTGCCAAATAAGTCAAGCGATAGTCTTGAAGAATTTCTTGTTGCCTTTCTTCTGAAAAATCTCGCCACTCCTCTGCGGTAAAAACAATAGAACAACTATTCGACGTATCAACATCTTTATTGCCTTTTTCATTAAAAATTTTGATTAACTCACCTATCGGCTTTGCCTTATCCGCTTTATTGTCGTAGTACGAATTGAAAAATTGCTTAAAAATCCATTGTGTCCATTTGTAATAATCGGGATTTGATGTTCTTATTTCTCTATCCCAATCAAATGAAAATCCTATTTTATCAAGTTGTTGACGATATCGTTTGATATTTTGTTCCGTTGTTACCGCTGGATGTTGTCCTGTCTCAATAGCGTATTGCTCTGCCGGAAGACCAAATGAATCATATCCCATCGGGTGAAGAACATTATATCCTTGTAATCGCTTGTATCTTGCATAAATATCAGATGCTATATAACCTAAAGGATGTCCAACATGCAACCCCGCTCCGGAAGGATAAGGAAACATATCTAATACATAAAATTTCGGTTTCTCTAAGTCTTCAACCGTTTTGAAAGTTTTGTTTTCACCCCAAAATGTTCTCCATTTTTGTTCTATCTCTCTAAAATTATAGTCCATCCTTTATGCGCTATTAAAATCTGCAACAAAGATATACATTTGCTTTAAGGTATATATGCATTACTCTTTCATTTTTAAAAATACCACTGAAAATGATTACTTTTACGAATACTTTATGGCTGATTTTATTAGAGAAAATATTCAAAATCTTTTAAATGATTCGCTTTCATTCAACCGCAATGATTTGTTGGTGAACCTGAATGAAAAACATCTTTTTTTCTCGGGTGACAAAACTTATTTTCTATTTTTCGATTTTCATTTTAACATTTTATATGAATAGACAACAACCATTAAAGAAAGTGGAGTGAATCCTGTTTGCCGTGCTGATATTTTTGTGTCACTTTCCTTCAAAGGAGAAAATATTAGAACTGCTGTACGATTATTCCCTTTGGATTTTGAAATTAACAAAAAAGAAAAGCTGATTTCGTTTAAAGATAAAACACCTTTTATCAATCCTTTTTTTATTCATTTCATTAAAAATGAATGGGATATTTCAATTCCTTCTTTTGATGTCGAAAATGATGATGATTTATTAGAATTTTTAGAACAACATCATATTCAAGTGTTATCTATTCCGAAAGTTATCGGTAATTTTCATCCCCATCGATTTCAAATCGTCAAAGAACTGGAAGAACTCATTGAGAAAGAAGAATATTCTCAAGGAATCGCTTCTCTTTTTGGCGAAAAGTTAGATAAGAAAGAATCACTATTAGAATTGAGCGATCAGGAACTGTTCTACTCTGACGTTGACCAACAACAAGTAATGACCGAAATCCAACAGGAAAACCTGGTTGTTAAAGGTCCTCCCGGAACGGGGAAATCTCAAATGTTGACCAATCTGATATCAAAGACGCTCTCTTCCAATAAAAAATGTGTTGTTGTCTCCGAAAAACGTGTAGCTCTCGAAGTATTATTCAAAAAATTATCGCATTTTCAGTTGGATCAATACTGCTATATCTCTCACCCTAGTGATCTAAATAAAGATTTTATTCATTCCTTAAAAAAGACATGGTTATTTCTTGAGCAAGAAAAAATCAAACAAAAACAATCAATCCCTATATCAAAACATTTGCAAGATCATCTGCAAATGACACTTGATCTTTTATTACAAGATGACCTGATCGGTGGGGTTTCCTTTACAAAGTTTTTTGAATTAACAAAAGACCTGAAATTAGAACAAACACCGTTTGTCAGTCAAGTAGAAAAAATTCCGGATTTTCTTGCTGTAGAAGAAATCGTCAGAAAAATATACACAAAAAACCTTCATCAACTTATCGGACGTATCAGAAAAGAAACTCTTGAAGATTATCAGCTTATTTCTCTTGATGAAAAAATTCGGGAGTGGCAAACCATCCTCTCTAAATGGCATCGTTTATTCGGACTCAAAACTTGGGGAGATTTCAGCGTCCTTAAAAAAGAAGCTGTCATCGGTCAAATATTAGAAAACGATATTTATAAGAAGTATAAAACCATTTTTCTTGTTGATAGCACTCACCACAAAAAATACCTTCGATTAAAAAGACGTTTTCTTCGCCTTTCGCTGCAGGTGGAAAACAATTCAAATTATTCACATTGGAAAATTATCCCATCAAAAAAAGAAAGTAATTCTCTTTTAAATCAATTAGAAAACGGCTTTTTTTCAAAAATAAAAGCTAAAAAAAGATGGCGTCAAATCTCAAATTTACCTTTTTGTAAGATCAAAGAAGCATTACAAGAGCACCTTTCTCATTTAGCAATAAAGGAGAAGTTATCGCAAATAAAAGTTGAATTATACGAAATAGGGATTGAAAATGCTGAAATAGATATTCCGTTAATCGATCATACGCTTCAATTATACGAACATAAAGATTGGATAAAAATCAATCAATACTCTGAAAAAAAGAAACAATCTCTAATCACTCTCAACAAAAAAATAAACTCTATTCACAATGAGATAAAAACAAAATTTCACTTGCAGGATAGTGATGACTTGCTGACTTTTTTTAATGATCTACTTCTAGATTTTGACAAAATTGTCGCTCATCGAAAAGAATGGAAACAACTGTCTCCTCTCATCCTAAAAGCACTTGTAAGGAATAATGATTTCATTGATTTCAAAAAAAAGTTATTCAAAAGTCATTATGTAAAATTTCAAGAACAATTTCCCGAATTTTCAAATTTTAAAATTCCTTCACTAAAAGAAAAACTGGAAAGAATTATCAATGAAAAAGAACAAGAGTTTTCTTTTTTTGCAAATGAAATACACCGTAATCAAATACAAAAATTCAATCAATATCATCAAATATTAAACACCCCAGCCAATAAATTATCCAAGCAAGAAAAAAAATTAAAAAAGATATTACGGAAAGGAAAATCAATTCTTGTTAAAGAGTTTTCCAAACAAAGGCGTTTTCTCTCCCTACGTGAACTATTTCAATCAGAAGCAAATGTTTGGCTGCAATTATTAAAACCCATTTGGCTAAGCCACCCTACTCAACTATCCAAATGTTTCCCCTTGGAGATGAACCTGTTTGATCTTGCATTGTTTGATGAAGCAAGTCAAATTCCTCTTCAAAATGCTTTAGGAACCATTTACAGATCTAAAAGAATTTTAATCACCGGAGATGAACAACAAATGGGACCAAGTACCTACTTCTCTACTCGGAATTCAGAAATCGTTGACCTTTTACATCAAGCAAGTTTTTATTGGAAAAAAATGATGATTAAACACCATTACCGAAGTCTTCACCCTGATTTAATTGCTTTTTCCAATCAATACTTTTATGATCATCAACTTACAGCTTATCCAAAATATAATGCTTCATCACCTCTCCATCGTCATTTTATACCTGATTCCGTTTACGAAGAACGAAAAAATATACAGGAAGCAAAAGCAATAGCTTCACTTATTGAAAAATACTTATCTCAAAGCATCAATCTTGGTGTTGTTGCTTTTTCTGAAGAGCAACTTTCTTCCATCAAACAATTCCTATCTCCAAAATCCATTGAAAATATTGAACAAAAAATAGAAGAAAACAAACTTTTTTTTAAGTCACTGGAAAACGTTCAAGGAGATGAATGCGACATTTTGTTGATTAGTTTCGGGTATGGGAAAAATAAAGATGGGAAATTCCATTCCCGCTTTGGACCAATGAATACTCCTCAAGGAAAAAACCGTTTGAATGTTTTACTCACAAGAGCACGAAAAGAAGTCCACTTTTTTACATCCGTAACTTCAAATGACTTCAAATGGACGGATAATGAATCTATCGTTCTACTCAAAAAATGGTTTTATTTCTTGGAAAATTATACTCCTAACAAAAAAATCCACTTCCCTTACAGTTTAGATGTTACGATAAAAAACAACGAGGTTTACATCCATCATATCCACGAAAAAATAAAAGATGCAAGAGAACTTACCACGCTATATTATGTCCTAAAAAATCGTAATTGGAATGTTTATTTTGATTAATGATTATATTCATTAATAAACATATCAACGGTTACATGTATGAATAGCCACAAATTTCAAACCGCTAAACGGTCAGATTATATTAACGTATATTTATCGTTTCAAGTTATCAAAATAACACTTTAATCCGCTATTGGTTATACAATAATCTGACTGGTGCCTTTTCATTTTGCGAGTTTTAATATTCTTATGGCTCCTTGAATTACCAAGACAAAAACGATTGTTCCAATTACCAAATCAGGTTTATTCGAGTTTAGCCAATTAATTAAAATTCCTGCTGTTATCACAAACAAATTTATTATTACATCATTTGAACTGACAATCATCGTTGCTTTGATATGAGCTTCTTCTTTGCTCTTTGATCTTTGTAGTAAATACAAACAAATTCCGTTTGCAATAAGTGCGAAAATCGAAACGATAATCATTGTCCAAAAGTCTGGCAATTTTTCTGCTCCGAAAAACCTTCTCAAAACTTCTATGAATCCCATCAATGCAAGAGTTATTTGAAAATATCCAGCAAGTTTTGCAATTCGCTTTTTTCTTGTCAAAGTTCCCCCAACTGCAAACAAACTAACTCCGTAAACAAAACTATCCGCAAGCATGTCCAGACTATCTGCAACAAGCCCCATTGATTCTGAGATTATACCGGTTGTTATTTCAATTAGGAAAAAAGCGAAATTTATTGTGAGTACCGTCCAAAGTAGTCTGCTTTGATTTGTGTCTTCGTTAAAATCAGTTTCATCAATCTGTTCGGTTGAGATTTTCTTGCCACCCAAATTAAGCTCAAAAATAGAGTTTTCAATTTGGCCAATTTCTCCGTTGTGAAAAATAGTTAATTTTCGATTCGGAATATCAAAATCAAGATATTTAATACTTGAAATTCCGTCTAATTTTATTCGGATTAGATTTTCCTCCGAAGGACAATCCATTTTTGTGATTTCAAATATTGTTTTGTTCATGCATGATTTATTTTTTACATGATCACAAAACCTCAAACAAAGAGAAACGCGTTTTACTGCACGTAAACAACCTCAAGAACAGTCTTTTCTTGCTCTGCTTTCACAATCCCCTGACCTGAAGCGCCATTTGGTGTCGTAGCTTCAATGTTTAACACCGCAACACCTGCCGAACCCGATTTATAAACATCGGTTAAATCAAATTCGGCAACTCCTGAAGAATTTGATTTTGCTGTTCTAGGGAAATAATTGTTCGGTTCACTTGGTGGCTGCCCGGGAGATGGAACAGCTATTAGTTTTACCGTTGCACTTGATACAGCTAGATTATTCACATCTCTTACAAGAATTTTGACAATTGTTTTTTCCTTTTTGTAACACCCTCCAAATAAACCGCTAAGCGATATTAGTAATATAGATAAAAAGGTAAGTTTTGCTATTCTCATGGTCTGTTTTTTTTATTGAATATATATCGTTTCTACTGCTGTTGTATGAACACGACTTCGAATATATCCTGTTCCTGAAAAAGATGCTGTTTTTGCAATTACATTAAAATAAGCAACTTCATACTCTTCTCCTGCATTATCATAATACGGCTGAACATTAAAATAGGCAAAGCCGGATTCATTTGTAAATACGGTATCTACATACGGAAGTGTTTCCGGGTCCGAATCAACATCTCCCACCAAAACAACCATGGCATCTGAAATGAGTTGATTGCTCGCATTTCGAACATAGATTTTAACCACAGAAGGGTTTTTATTCTTACAAGACTGTAAAAACCCTATACTTAAAAGTAAAAGTGAAAATATTAAAAACTGTATCTTCCGTATCATCATCTGTTTTGTATAAAAAGTTTAAATTCAAAAATAATATTTTTTTTTGACTTTCCGAAATGATTTCTAATTCCTTGATTTTTCTAACTTCGCAATTAGAAATGTACATACTGCTCTTTAGTAAACGAGGGTCATGCCTTAAAGTTACTAAATTGATAATTTTTTTGAATCCAAATGAAAGATAAAATAGAAACACTGAAAAACGAAATTAATCAGGTTAATTTAACTGATGCTTTATCGGTTGAGTCGTTTAGAAT
>JALWLM010000296.1 GCA_027084145.1 Crocinitomicaceae bacterium
ATCGACTCCGAATTATTCGGACACGAAAAAGGGGCTTTTACAGGAGCAACAAGCTCCCGAAAAGGTTATTTTGAAGTTTGTAACGGAGGAACTATTTTCTTAGATGAAGTAGCAGAACTCCCTTTGCAAACACAGGTAAGATTACTCCGTGTCTTAGAAACAGGAGAATTTATTCGTGTAGGTTCTTCGAAAGTCATTAAAACTGATGTTCGCGTTGTTGCAGCCACGAATGTTGACATGCTGCAAGCAATAAAAGACGGGAAATTTAGAGAAGACCTTTATTATCGGTTAAATACTGTTCCAATCCACCTTCCTCCTTTAAGGGAACGGAAAGAAGATATTTATCTTCTCTTTAGGAAATTTGCCAATGATTTCTCAGAAAAATACCGTATGCCTGCTGTAAAGCTAAAAGCGGAGGCCATTGAATATCTAAAAAATTATCCGTGGCCGGGAAATATTCGACAACTTCGAAATCTAGTTGAACAATTATCCATTATGAGTAAAAAACGGGAATTAGAGGTTCAAGACTTAATCGAATTTCTTCCTCCACAAGAAAGCTTGTCTCCTGCAATTATTCCTTCAAAAAAAGAGATTGATGAACGGGAAATAATGTATAAGTTTCTTTTTGAAATGAAAAAAGATCTCAATGATTTGAAAAAAGTCGTTGCCCAACTTGCATTAAAACAAGGAACTCCTGAAATTATAATCCCCGCCGACTCATCCTCAAACTTAGCAGAAAAAACTACGATTTCTCCATCCGTTTCAAATGTTCCGACTGTTTATCCCCCATCTTCGGGTTCTATCATAGATTCACCGGGAGACAAAATAAATCCTAATAAAATTACTCAACATCAGGAAATTGAAGAAATACTATCTTTAGAACAAACGGAAAAAGAATTAATCAAAAGGGCTTTAGAAAAACACAACGGAAGAAGAAAACAAGCAGCACAAGAGTTAGGAATATCCGAACGAACCCTCTATAGAAAAATTAAAGAGTACAATATACAGAAATGAGATTTTTACCTTTTTTCATATTAATTATAACATTAACTGCTTGCTGGCCCAAAAGCATTTCTTTTGTAGATAGTGGCTCTATGCCTGAAGAATGGCGTTTTTTTTACGTCCACAATATCAAAAATAATCTTGCTACACCTCCTATCAATTATGCTGCATTACTTACGGATAACATTAAAGACGGAATTCAAAACTCTACAAAATTAAAATTAGCAACATCTTCGGATATTGCACAAATTGAAATAACAGGCGAAATTAAAAGTTATAATATTACACCAATTGCTTTACAAGAGGGAGATGATGCAGCACAAAACAGGCTCACCGTTTCAGCTGAATTTCATTTATTAATCAATGAACCTAAGGAAGATGAAATGATACTTAAAAGTACTCGTTTTATCGACTACCCTTCGGATACTGATTTAGCAACTGTAGAAGGAACTTTACTGGAAGAAGTAAATCAACAAATTGTACAAGATATCATCAACAAACTACAATCAAACTGGTAAGATAATGCTAAGCATTAAAGATATAAGTGTAAAAATAGAAAAGCCTGCTTTTGACTCAATTGATGAAGCAAATGGTTTTTTATTTTACATTGAACGTTATCCTTATGCTCAAATTTTTCCTATTCTTTACTTAAAAGCATTAAAAGAACTGGGAGATGCTCGTTTTGATGAAGAGTTAGCAAAATATGCTTTTAACATTTCGGATAGAGAATTTCTTTATACTTTAATTCACACCTCTTTTCAACAAGAAAAAGAAAATGATGATCATAAAATCACAAACATCGAAAGTGAAAAGAAAGGAAAAGAAGACATAACAGAAACCGAAAATCCTAATGCTACCGGTAACAAAGAAAAAATAAAAATACCTACAGATCCTCTTGAAAAAACAATTTTAGCAAATATTGTCAATAGTGCTTATGAATTAGAAAATTTAAGTTCCGAAGAAGAACAAAAACTCATAAAAGAACAGCAAGAAAAAGAGGCGGAGAGAAAAGATGAAAACAAAAATAATAAAGAAAAAGAACCCCTTCCTTCTTCACTACCATTTACTGTCTGGCTAAATGCAGGTAAAAATCTAGAAGAAATACAACAACAAAATAAAAAACTTGAAGAATTATCCAGTTCAAAGAAAAATTTAGAAGAAATTAAAACACAACTTGAAAAGTTAAAAAAAGGAAAAAAGAAGTTCTTTTCACCTACCGAAAAAGCTAAAGAAAGCTTGAAAGAAGAAGAACTTCCGGTAAGTGAAACGCTTGCAAAAATATATGAAATCCAAGGAAATTTTGTAAAAGCAATTGAAGCTTATTCTAAATTAAGTTTGAAATATCCGAAAAAAAAGGTTTTCTTTGCAAATCGAATAAAAGAATTACGTAAAAAAATAAATAAGTAAAATATGGCAACTTTATTATCTATCATTATTATACTAGCTAGTATCCTTTTGATTTTAATCGTATTTATACAAAATCCAAAAGGAGGAGGTTTGAGTACAGATTTTGGTGCGGCTCATCAAATCGGTGGTGTACAGGAAACTAATAATTTCATCGAAAATGCAACTTGGAGTCTAGCCGGAATCATCGCTGTTTGCAGTATTGTTTTAACCATAATCAAAACCCCTGATGTGATTAGAAAACAAGAAGCTCCAACGACAGAGCAACAACAAGCACCTCAGAAAGGACAACAATCTCCGAACCCGGGAAAATAATACAATAACATAAGATATAGGTAAGATGTCAGTATGTCACATGCTGACATTTTTTTTGCTTTAAAAGACAATATGTCTTATTTCTTTATTTGGCATAATAATCGATAAAAGGGATTCTGAAAATATTACAAAACTGAAAAAAAATAAAATATGGCAGTAAACTTTCAACCTTTAGGAGATAGAGTTCTGGTAGAACCTGCTCCTGCAGAGACAAAAACAGCAAGTGGAATTATTATCCCTGACACGGCAAAAGAAAAACCACTTCGCGGAAAAATTGTTGCCGCTGGGGAAGGTAAAAAAGACGAACCTATGACTTTGAAAGTAGGTGAGGAAGTTCTTTATGGCCAATATGCCAGAACAGAAATTAAAATAGACGGTAATGATTATTTAATCATGCGTCAATCTGATATTTACGGAATTTTTAATTCTTAATTAACTAATTAAAAAAACAGAAGAAATGGGAAAAGAAATATTATTTGACGTTGAAGCAAGAAATAAATTAAAAGCAGGTGTTGATGCATTAGCAAACGCGGTAAAAGTAACTCTTGGTCCAAAAGGAAGAAACGTTATTATAGGTAAAAAATTTGGTGCTCCACATGTCACTAAAGATGGGGTTACAGTAGCTAAAGAAGTAGAATTAAAAGACCCTGTCGAAGATATGGGGGCACAAATGGTAAAAGAAGTGGCATCTAAAACTGCAGATATTGCAGGAGATGGAACAACTACAGCTACGGTTCTTGCTCAAGCAATTGTAACAGCAGGACTTAAAAATGTTGCAGCGGGAGCAAATCCAATGGATTTAAAACGTGGAATTGATAAAGCGGTTAATGCTGTTGTTGCTGAATTGAAGAAAATTTCAAAA
>JALWLM010000297.1 GCA_027084145.1 Crocinitomicaceae bacterium
CTTCAAACTCACCTTTCCATCTATAATGTTCGAACTCAAAATTATTAGGATGAGAAATTACAGGGGTAATATTTCCAAGTTTTAAAAGCCTTCCATCTGGTGTATTAATTTCTATTCCTGCAAAATTATGCTCTGTTTCAAAGTACTTGTAATCGTCATTGTTGTGGTCTGTTATAAACACAAAATCAATGCTGTTATCCTGTCTTGCTTTTTCAATGTCTGAAGGTTTTCCTAAAGAATCAAATGAAAACTGGGTATGAAGATGAGCTATTACTTTGTATTTTCTTATAAAAGAGGGTAAACTTTTGTTTAAACTAAGCGGTTTTCCTATAAACTTTATCCTTTTTACAGGATAAAATTCCCAAAAAAGTACATAGGCTACCAGTAAAAGAAAAATTACTATCCATATCAACTAGACTTACCCCTACCCTTTATTAATGAGTAGAGGCTTGTAGAACCAAAATAAATCATAAAAAGACCAACAACTACAGGAAAGAAAGAGGCCATAAACTTTCCAAACTGGATTTCATTCTTTGGAATACCTATCTCAATTAGTGCAGGAATATTTACGTATAAGGCGTACAGGCCTATTATGATAGTCAGAATGTATAAAAGATATAATCCCATAAAAAAACCTTGATTGAAATTAGAACAGGGATTATTTTAGCAGAAATTAAAAGAAGGGGGAAAGCCCCCTTTTTGAAAGTTAGGCGGCCTTTTCTGAATTTTGTATGAATTCTTTTATCCTGTTTTCCATTAAATCTTTTAAATACAATTTCCTTCGCTTTAACTTTTCTTCTTCTATTTCCAATTGCGGGTCTGGGGGATAGTGTTTATCAAGTTTATGAACTTTCCATTTAAGTTCTTGATGTTCCTCGTACCACTCTTTAAAATCAGGGTCTGTTGCTAAGAGTTTTTCGATTGCTTCTTCTCTTGTCATGGCTAAATCCTCCAAAGAGAGGTTGGTTAACTTTAATATTAAGTTCCATGTTGCCAGCTGGCAAGGTACTTTTTCTGTTCTTCTGTAAGTTCATCTATTTTTATATTCATGGCATTTAGTTTCAGCCTTGCCACTTCAAAGTCTAACTCATCAGGAACTTTGTAAACTTTTGGCTTTAACTTTCCTTTATTTTTTACAAGATACTCAGCAGACAAGGCTTGATTTGCAAAAGACATATCCATAACCTGTGCTGGATGGCCTTCTGCTGCTGCCAGGTTTACTAACCTACCTTCTGCAAGGATATAAATTTTTCTCCCATCTGGGAGAGTGTACTCATCTACATGTTCTCTTATTCTTCTTTTAGAAACTGCCATTTCTTCCAACGCTTTTATGTTTATTTCTACATCAAAATGTCCTGAATTTGCCACTATACACCCGTCTTTCATAACTTCAAAGTGATGTTTATCTACAACATTGATATTGCCTGTAACGGTTACTACAAAATCAGCCTCCTTTACAGCCTCAATCATTGGCATTACCCTATAGCCATCCATTCTCGCTTCTAAAGCTTTTAGTGGGTCTACTTCAGTGACTATAACATCGGCTCCCATCCCTTTAGCTCTCATGGCAACCCCTTTACCACACCAGCCATAACCAGCTACCACAAATGTAGAACCTGCTAAAAGTCTATTTGTTGCTCTTAAAATTCCATCTATTGTAGATTGACCTGTTCCATATCTATTATCAAAAAGATGCTTTGTGTATGCATCGTTTACAGCAATGATGGGAAACTTTAAAACCCCTTCCCTTTCCATAGCTTTAAAGCGGATGACACCTGTAGTTGTTTCTTCTGTTCCACCAATAACGTAAGGAATTAAATCTTGTTTTTCTTGATGAAGAGTCGATATTAAATCTCCTCCATCATCCATTGTGATGTTAGGTTTTTTATCTAAAACAGTGTATAGGTGTTTATAGTAAGTATCCCTATCTTCTCCGTGAATGGCAAACGTCGGAATTCCAAACTCTTTTACAAGCGCCGCCGCAACATCATCTTGAGTAGAAAGAGGATTAGAAGCTGTTAGGTATACCTTTGCTCCACCTTCCTTAAGCGTTATCATAAGATTTGCCGTTTCTGTAGTTACATGAAGACAGGCAGCAATTGTTAGTCCTTCAAACGGTTTTTCTTTAGAAAATCTTTCTCGTATTTGGCGAAGAACAGGCATATCTCTTTCAGCCCATTCTATTCTTAGTTTCCCCTTTTCTGCCAGTGACAGTTCTTTTACGTCAAACTCCATCTATTTTCTCCTTAAATTTGGTATAAAAAGTTTATATATTATACTTTTAAAGATTTTAGGTTATGAAATTTAAACCTATTTTACAAAATGACCCACGACTCAGGATTTGCTCCCAATCCATTTTGGGGATATTTAACTTTAGTAGCGTGTGTACCTAAATCTATATAGCTAAAGTAGATGAGATTTTAACTTTAGACCAATATTTTAAAGATCCTAGATTTGAAAAAAAGAAATTCAAAAAAGGCAGCGATTATAAAGAACAGAGAGGAGATAATGTTTATTACATAGAAGATGGACAGTGGAAATGGTTAAGAGGTCATAACCATGAACCAGATGAATTATGCAAATTACCTGACGAAGAAGTATTTTTTAATGTGGAAGATTTAGATAAACTCTGGAAAGATAAAAAAGCACAGAGAAAATATGGAGTAATATTACAAGACATCAGAGGAAATAAAGTCTTTATATCTAAAGAGTTTTTGTACTTTGGAGATAAAGGGGTTGAATTTGATAAACGCTTTTTTGAATGCTTACCTCCTAATAAAGGAATAAAATACTGCCCTGAAGAATACGCAAATAAATTGCAAGATTACATAAATAAACTTATAGAAGACGTAGACAAACTCGTTATAGCAAGTAGAGAGGATGTAAAAGTAAGCTTAAAAAATATAAAATTACGTAATAGTGACGTTATGCTCTCTATCCTTTACGTTTTTTCTGTAATATTTTCTGTTATAGCGAATTACTATGACATACACAACTCCCCACTAACAACAAGTTACGTCGCTGCTGCGTTTATTTCTGCTGTAATAATTTTTTTATATCTACTCGATGACATAACAAAAAATAAATACCGCCACCAAGCTCTTTGGATTTTAGGTTTTATATTTCTTTACCTGTTTGTCACACCTGTTTTTATTGTAAAAAGAATCAAAATTTTTAACCGCTCCACTTCAAAAGATCATCTTTAAAGCAGTTAAAAGCATAATTACACCAAAAATTTGGCGTAAAAGTTTACCAGAAATGTAATAATTAGCCAAATACGATCCGAAATAGCTACCAATTATAAAGGTTGTCATCAAAATAACCGCGAACTTCCAGTTGATATGCCCTGCTTTCCAGTAATTATAAGCTGAAAAAGCTGCCAACGGTGGTATCATCATTCCCAAATATGTTCCCTGCGCTTCGTGTTGTGACATTCCAAGAATAAAAACCATTGCAGGCACCATAATAACACCGCCCCCTACACCTAAACTACCGCTCAAAAGTCCACCGAAAAAGCCAATTATAAGCAGCAAAATTATTGTATTCCAATCAATTCCCCACATATTTTTTTGTTTTATAAG
>JALWLM010000298.1 GCA_027084145.1 Crocinitomicaceae bacterium
ATAACTAAAAATTGCTATTATAAAACCTCAAATTGCAAGAATTAAAGTACTCAAAAGGACTCAGTGGGGTGAATATCTAAAAAAATCACCCAAAAAATACATAGAAACCATCACTAAAATAAAAATGATAATCATAACAAGCCCTCCTATGATTTTTGCGTATTATAAAAAATATAAATTCCAACTTCAAGCAATTTTTAATTTTTTTAAAAAATAATGTTGCTTTTTTTTATATTTTGTATTATAATAAAGCACAGTCAACAGCAAATAATTTATTAGACAAAAGGAGCAGGTCATGATCCGCAAACCTCCAGAAGGTGATGGGAATGCCATTTGTTTAAAGTGTTTTCATCTTTTTTACAAGGATGAAAACGTTAAAAAGTGCCCCAAATGCGATACGGAGCACATTTTGTTTTTGGTTGATGTGGAGTGTTCTCTGTGTAAAAAGGTTGTGCGTAAAAATTTACGTTTTTGTTTTAATAAATTTCCAAAATTTATTGAACCTGTCTGTTTGGAGTGTGCGGCTAAAATACTATATAGACAACCGGTTTTTTCACATCTGACGATGTTGGATTATTTCGCCGGGAAGGCGATGCAGGCATTCATAGAAAATGCCGGAGAGGTTTTTCTTGATCAAGAATTCGCCCAAAAAATCGCAATAGCCTCATACAAGATTGCTCAAGAAATGATTTGGCATCGTAACGATTTTGATTTGGAGTAGAGATGATTTCATTTATTTGTTCTCGATGTCGTACTGTTAGCCAATCTAACACTGACACGCTTGATTCCGGGGTTGCTTTGAAGTGTTCCAGGTGTAAAAGTGAGACCTTTGTTCTGTTGTGTAAAGAAAACGAATATTTTCGTTTCGTTGGTGAATGCTATTTAAAGAGCAAACTCAGGCAATGCTGTTGTAATTGCAAGTATTGGTTTCCTCTGCATTACCAATGTTCGTCAGGAGAAGGAAAAGCTTTAAGAAGACAACTTAAAAAAGATCAATGTGTTTGCTCGATTCAAAAGGGATGGGTTTGTGTCCATCCTCATGTGGGTGTTGCCTATAGTTACCAAGAAAAACATTCTGTCGGCTGTGAATTATACGAACCGAAGGAATAATCATGCGAGAAGAAGTCAAATGGTTTTCTGAGCTTATGGAGAAAAAGCTCAGTGATAACGAATGGAAGGGCGGTTGGAAAGATTTGGACAACCCTCATCTTCTAAAGATGATGCTTGACGAATGGCACGAGCTTCTTGATGCAGTTACATCCGATGACAGGGAATCCATTATCGAAGAAGCTGTGGACATCGCAAATTTTTGCATGATGATAGCAGACAACAACAGGAGGAATCATGAAGATCACAAAAGGTCTTAAGGGTAAGGGTCGTCTTGCTCAAAGGGTTTCGGGTTCTGAAAGCGATCCTCAAAAACTAAAAACCATGGACAGCAGAATTCTGAATATCCCCAAATCTGTTCTTAAAAAACTCGGTCGTCTTTCTAAATGGTACAGAGTGGAGGAATAGTTATGGCACATTCTGATTATGATTGTTGTGCAGTTTGTGACTCGAAGATGAGTTACTCTTATGATTCCCTCACAAAGGAGCGTATTTGTTCTTACTGTGTTGCGAGTCTTGCCAAACAGGGGGTCATCGTCCAGGATGTTGATGAGTTAAAAGAATGGATCAAAGAAACCCCCAAAGAAACCGTTCGTGAAGTATTAAAGAACGCCGGCTATCAAAGATGTTTCTTTGAGAACGACGTTGATGAATTGATTGAAAAAAAAGGAATCAAAATCGAAAACGACCGGATTGTATAGGAGACTATCATGTTTTCGTTTGAGCAAAGTGGTTCTGAAGTGTTGATTTATGTAGATACTGGCCTTGACATTGACAGACCAATCAAGGTTTTTTCGACGGAATGTCACAATGAGATGTTTGCGGCTCTCCTTAAAGAGCGTTTAGACAACCAGTTGCGCGAATTCGAGCGCCGGGTCGCGATGGATGCTTTTATCTATTTAGACCCGGACGAAATTTCAAAATTAAAGAAAATCCTGAAAAGCTGGGACAGCAACAAAAAACAATGGAAGTATTAAGGAAATATCAAATGAATAAAGTAAGAATCTACTGCCCTGCTTGTGGGAACGATGTTGAGGCTGAAATTTTGGGAGAAGTCATACTCCCCCACCCAACCATTCCCACCTTGAAATGCACGTATTGTAACACGAGGTGGCGCGTAAGCTTTTATGAAGAAACCCCAAACACATGCGAAATGGTTTTGATTGAGGACGGCGATTTAAATTATTGGTGGGAATGTTCAGTTTGCAATGAGACTTTCAGTGCTGAAGGAAAATTTGAAAAAGAAACTGAAAGCTGCCCTAATTGCGGAAGTAAAATAACTGACTGGATTGAAATAAATGAATATTTAGAATAGGAGCAAACATGCCAGCAGAAATTATCTGTGACGGTTGTGGGAAACGCGAAAAGATGATCCACGGGGCAGACGGCAATTTCCACAAACCCCACAATTGGTTCCAAAGAAACGATGAAGACGGCATCCAGGTCGCTTGTTCGAGAGAATGTGTCGAAATCATATCAAAAAATACCGGAAAACCTTCAATCATTTTACCAATTTGAGGGAATATCATGCTAAAAACATTATTTATCGCCGCAAGTATCTTTATCCTTGTTCTCGGCATTGACCTTACTCTAAAAACCGACGCCTCTCATCCCGACGAGCGCATGTCCGATTACTTGGTCGCCCTTCTCCTTTTCTCGGGCGCCGCCTTTATTTTCATCTATGCTCTGTTCTGTCTATAACGGAGGAGGCCATGAAAACCCTATCCCTCACCCAACGCGCAATCATTTTCGGTTCGTCCATCTTAATCCTATTTCATTTCACAAACATCACCCCATTCTCCCTAAAATTCTGGCTCATCACTATCATTACATCCATTATCATCGCCCTTATCTACGAATTAAGAATCTACATCATCTGCCCACAATGCCAAAAAACCGCCGAAATCGCCGGATACCCCCAATTCATCATCATCAAATGCCAATACTGCAAAACAACATTCAGAATGTGGACAACCCCACCCAAAAATATCACCCCAATCATAACCCAAATCAAACAAGAACAGTACAACTAAAACAAAGGAAACCCACAATGATCCCAGGCATCCTACTCATCATCGCAGGTATCTTCTCGCTAAAATCAAAAGACGAATTCACCCACCTCGTCGGTATAATCTGCATCTTCTTCGGTATCTTAGCCATCACCATCGCTATCACTGAAACATATAACCCATAAAACTAAAAAACATCAATACCAAGCAAATGACATAAATCCCCAAAAAACACATCATGAATCCATAAAACCTAAAGCATCTAAAAGGCCAAAATAAGACAAAGAATGTTGTTAAAATAAAAAAGTAAGTGGAAATGTTATAGGGGGAGGTTCGGGATGGTGAAAATTTGTGAGAAGCGACCGCGACCATAAAATTTTTTAATGCCCTTCTTCAAAAAAATTAATACACCTGGACGAAAATTTTTCTAATGAGCTTTATTAAAAAAATTAATACACCTGGCT
>JALWLM010000299.1 GCA_027084145.1 Crocinitomicaceae bacterium
AAGATATCCTAGCCAAAATTCTTTTGTACCAAAAGCAGTGAAGCTTTCGGGGAATAATTGGATAGAATCAGAAAAGAAGAAAACTAAAGGCATTATTAGAACATAAAATAGATTATCGAACATTGCTGTAGCGATAACAAGAGCTGTTGACTTTCCAAGAGGTATTTTTTCTTTATTTAAGATAAACATTGCTACGGCAGAACCTCCAACAACTCCGGGAGAGATTGCAGAAGCAAATTCCCACATCATAATAACTCTAAAAGATTGTTTCCATGATAATAGATTATCTGTAAGCTGTCTTATTCGAAGCATATATCCAAAGTCTCGGACAACCATCATTAGGATAGCAAAAAATAAAAATAAGATAGAGTAGTTATTCCAGTGAGCCTGTTCAATAACTTCAGAAAAGTTTTTTTCTTTTAATTCGCTATAAAGTAGAAACGAACTGATTCCTAAGCCAATTAATATGGCCAGATAAATATTTCGTTTTTTTATTTTTAGTGTTTTCATAGAAAAAAAGGTGTAATGAAATACACCTTTTAACATAAAAATAGATTATAAATAAATTTATTTGTTCTCTTCTTTTTTCATTTTTGATTGGTCGACAATTTCCACATTTACTCTTCCCGGTTCAGGCATTGTTCCAAAAACCCTATCCCAGAGTGATGTTGAAACTCCAAAAGCCCGATCATGTTGTACATAATGATGGATATTATGATGTCTCCACCAGAAGTTGAATTTTTTAGGAGGAGGAATGGCATGAACAATATAATGTACATTCATGTAAGCTAAGTATCCGACTAAAAATCCGGATCCAAAAACTAAAGTATGCACCCCCATAATTAAATAGAAAAAGCCAAAAATAAGTGATGCAATAATTAAACTAGGTACAGGAGGGAGTACCACCTTCGATCCGTCATGCGGATATTTATGATGAATCCCATGTAAAATATACCGTATTCCTTTATTATATCCTGCTCCCGTTTTATCATGATATAAAAAACGGTGCAATAGATATTCCCCTAATGTCCATGAGAAAAATCCAATTAGAAATAATAGGATTCCTTTTTCAAAATTTTGCCCAAATTTATTGACATATAAATAGAAAAATATGCTTACTAATACAGCATACATCACGTCTATTACCAAAGGGTGAGTTTTCGCCAATTTATTTAAGAATGAATTCTTAAATAAAGGTGGTGCATTTCTGTCACTATAAATAACTACTTTCTCTTTTTCCATTGTTTTAATCATTTTATTAAGATTCAACCAAAAAACATGCATTTATAATTAGACTGTCAATCTGACATTTATTAGTCATCATCCTTTTCTTCATCTGTATTCACTTGTTTTAATCGTTCCTTGTAATCACTTGGTAGAAACTCAAAGAAAGTATCTCCTCTTAAGCCAATGCGTAAACATTCTAAAGGAATAATTTCGTTGGGTGCAATGTTTCCAAGGTTAACATTATGTCCGAAAAGTTTGATAAACCAAACTTGTTGTGTTTTTTTAGGAGCTTCCCACAAGATGTTTTCCGGATTAACTTTTGCAATGATTCGATTGATGAGTAATGTATGAGCAGTTCCATTCGGTCTGAAAACTCCCACTGTTCCTGATTCTCTTCCTTCCGCTATTACTTTCCATGAACCTGCTTCTAATTCTTTTTGCATCCATTTAATCCATTTTCCCGGGGAGACAATAATTCCGGAGTCTTTTGATCCTACTTCTGAAAGCACGGTTCTCTCTTTCGATAACCGGTGAATTAGTTCACATTTTTCATCATGTGGAATAATAATGGATCCATCCGAAATTTCAACAAGGTCAAATCCATATTTATCTAATACTTTTAGATAATCATTGACCATTCCTCTTGCATAAAAAGCTTCAAATAAAGTTCCTCCAAGATAAGGTCTTATACCGGCTTCTTTATATAATTGGATTTTTGTTTCAAAGTTTTTAATTAGATAAGATGTTCCAAATCCAAATTTGACAATATCGATAAGGTCTCCTGAAGCATCTATTAAATTTTCTACTTCACGAACGCTTAATCCTTTGTCCATCATCATTGTGACACCTTCTTTTCTCGGCTTTACTGTTCTTTCAGGTATGTATGGTAATTTAAAGTTCATAGTCAGTTTATTTTTTTGCACTATCAGTTAATCTTAGAAATGCGTTATTATTTAATAATTCAGGTTCTAGTTCAAATATTTTGATGGCATTTTCATAATCTTGCTCTAAAGCTTTGGCAAAATTAAGTAAAGCGTTGTTTATGTTTCCTTGCCGGTAAGAAAATATTATCTCAATAATAGGGCATAGATAATTGTTTTTTATATCTATTTCTTCCAGATGTTCTTTTATTTCAGTGTTGGAATAATTTTCGGAGAGAAAGTTGAAATAGTTACTAAGGTAGCTTACATTACTTGGTTGTAATAACAAAGCGGTCTCATAATATTGAATTGTCTTTTCAGTATCTCCTATCTTTTGATAAGCTCCAGCAAGGACATAATGTATTTCCGCATTCTCAGGGGCTAAATCTTGAGCTTTTAACAGCCATTTTAAAGCTTCTTTTGTAGAACTTTCCAAATCGACAATAATCCCCATACCAAGCCATGAGTCTGCTATGTTAGGGTTTAAATCAATGCTTTTTTTATAGTAAGATTTAGCTAATTTTAAATGATTGAGTTGTTCATGGCATTCTGCAATGTAACAAAAAGTTAATGCATCATCACCTACTATTTCCAGATGTGATTCAAAACCTTCAATTGCTTTTAAGTATTCTTCCAATATCATATAGGTGTTAGCTAAGTTAAAATATGCTGGAGCAAACTCTTCATTAGCAGTAACACTATATTCATAAGCTTGAATAGCTTTACGGTATTGATTTAATTTAGAATAGGCATTACCGAGATTGTACCAAGCAGTAAAAGAATAGGGGTCAAGTTCTAAAAAATCGTTATAACATTGAATTGCTTTTTTGTACTCTTCTTGTTGATCATAATAGTAGGCAAGCTCATAAAGCGTATTTTCGTCTTTAGGGTTTATTTTTAAACTTTTTTCTAAGCATTCAATCGCTTTGTCATAATCTTTAAGAGAACGATATTCGGAAGCCAAATCGATATAAATATCTCCTTGCTCATTTTTATTTAGTAATTCTAAACAGGCTTCAAAGTATTTGATTGCATTTTTAGCATCTTTCATTTGGCTAAAAATAGAAGCCTTTGTGAGTAGGAGTTCTAAATTTTCGGCTTTTCTTTTTTCTATGACAACAAGATCTTCCAACGCTTCTTTTAATTTTCCAACGGCTGATTTTGCTTGTGCCCTGCGAATAAAAAACAAATTGTGGTAAGGGAAAAAATAAATCGCTTGTGTACAAGCAGAAATCATTTTTTGAAATTCACCTGTAAAAAAGTAATGTTCGATAATTGCTTCCCATCTGTCCGAATCGATAAAAGAAAGCTCTTTCCCTTTTAAGAAGTCTTCAAATTTTTTTAAATCATCATTTAATGAAGCGTCAAAAAAATCATCGTTAAAGTCATCAAACATATCTTCTTTTACTATTGTTTGT
>JALWLM010000300.1 GCA_027084145.1 Crocinitomicaceae bacterium
ATCACAGTTTCCATCTACTGTTAGAACCAAGTTAGAAGTATCTGCAGGGCATGTTCCATTTGAAGCAATGTAGATATAGTTAAATTGCCCCGGAATAGTTCCTGTTGTAATATCTGCAGTAGTAACATTGTTTTGAGGATCATACCAAGTACCACCTAAATCAACATTTCCCTGTAACCCTGATGTTAAGTTAATCGGCTCATTCATACATGCCGTTATCGTACCGTCATCTCCGGCAGAAGAAGGTCCAACAACTTCAACATCTGCTAAAGCAGAATCTTTAGCACAGAAATTACCGATTTCATACTTAAAAGTATATGTTTGATAAGCAAGACCTTGAGAGTAGAACCAGTCATTATTGATTACATTGAAAGGAATATTGCTTGACCACGTTCCTCCATCTGTTGCTCCGGTTAAAAGAGTACTCAACTCTAAAGAATCACCTGCACAAATTTTAGTTAGAGGGTTACTAGCGCTACCCGCCTCAGGTTCATATACACGAATACTATAGTTACCACCAGAAAAACTTGAATAACTATCGTGCATTAAATAGATTGTATCTCCAGGGGTTAAACCACAGATCTCCAAGTAAGGAGATACTCCACCTAAAGGAGTGTCGTCATTGGCTCCTAGTAAAGTGTATGTAGAGGTGTCACCACAATCACCAACAGCGTAAAGGGCTACTTGTCCATCATATCCCACATCTTCTCCTGTAACAACGACATTTCCTGAACTTGGTGCAACAAAAGTAAACCAAGTTGTAAAATCAACATTTGAATTACACCAAGTGGAGTCCGTCGAACAATCTCCTCCCGGAGGAGCAATACCGGCATCTTCCGGTGTAGCGGTTGCATTTGTGTTGTTAAGGTAATAAGTCTGCCCCAATGTAAGCATATAAGCTCCACAAACACTATCGTTAGATAATGGAACCGCTACAGGAGTGGAGACCTGTGCAGAAGTATCTGTGCCACAAATAGCTTGAATCATCACGTTAAAACTTGCACTTGGTGCAGTAGAATGCGTAATTGTTTCCATTGTATTTGTAGTGTTCATTGTATTTGTTGCTTCCCACATTAAATCATAAGAGGTTGCACTTGTAACCGCATTCCATGAAATGTCAGCGGTTGTTGCTGTAATATTTGATGCTGTTAAGTTCATCGGAGCAGGACAGGCAACACATCCTTCCACTTTTACTAAATCAATAGCAATATCTCCTGTAAAGCTACTACCTCTTGTTCCTACAAATTTGATGTAAACCATACCACCTGCATATGATGTTAAATCAATTGCAACTGGAATCCAATCGTCTGTCATGGATGTTTGTTGCTGACCTGTAATTGTAAGCAAAGAAGTCCATGTTTGATTATCTGATGAAGCTAATACTTCTAAAGAGCCCACAGTTGCTCCATACATGTGATAGTAGAATGTTAATCTTGCTTCAGCAAGTACAGAAGAAAGGTCAACAGGAGGAGCAATTAATGTGTCCGTGCTGCCTAAACCTCCCCCCGTGGCATCAAAATTAACAAATCCTGACCCTGAAAATGCGACAGCAGGGCCGGTGTTTGGTGATGATTGTACAGGGGCACTTGAAGGTTCCCATCTAGGAGTAGAAGTGTAATTAGTGCTTGACCAATCAGCGGGGAGACTTCCCCAAAAAGGTGTTAACCCTTCAAAATCTTGCATATAAAGAATACCTGCCTCTCCGGTAGTACAGCTTAGTGCAGGTAACATTGTGGTGAAATAAAAAGGACCAGCCCATAAACTCACACCATCTGTAGCCCCGCAGTCTGTCATGACATAAAACTCATAGCTTGTTGTAGGTGTTAAACCCGTAGCTGTTGTTGTCGTTGTTGTAACTCCTGTTGCAGAGCCTATTTCACTTCCTGTTCCCGGGGTAAAGCCCGGCGCTCCCCATTCTACAGTATAGCTAACCGCGTTGGTAATAGCGTCCCATCCTAAATCTGCTGAAACATCTGTAATATTTGTTGCAGACAAATTGGATGGTGTAGAGCAATTAGGATTAGGGCACGAGGCTGTTCCATTATACAAAACAGTTCCATTTGGAGTAGATCCAAGAGAACCTGTCGGTTGAGAATGGATAACGGTTCCATCTGAGTTTAAAAGGTCAAAACCAACTTCACTGTCCCAAAACCCTGAATTATCCCAAATAATATCAATTACATCTCCGGTATTTACGGTAAAAGTAAATGTTCCTGACGACCCGGAGGCAAGGGTATATGGAGATCCGGGAACAGACACACCGTTTAATTGTATGTCGATGGAGTTTCCATTCCAACCGTCTCCCCAACTATCAAAAGAATTGATAGTGTAAGTACACTGCGCATTGGCAAAAACACCAATGAGCATTAAATTAAATAAAAGTAATACTTTTTTCATAAGTTTATGATTTTAATGATTAACATTCCCCAAATGTAAAACTTTTTATTTAAGCTAACAAATTTTAATTTTTACTTTTGTCAAAAAGATTAAAAAAAATCAAAATGGGGGAAATAAATAAATTACATGCTGTTGTCTGTGGAGCATCACAAGGAATAGGTCTTGCAACAGCAAAACTAATGGCGGAAAGGGGGGTAAAAGTTACCTTGATTGCCAGAAATGAAGAGAAATTAAAAAAGGTACAAGAAGGATTAAGTAATAAAGAATTGGGTCACGATTATCTTGTGGCAGATTTTTCCAAACCTCAAGAGCTAAAAAAGGTAATTTCCGCTTATGTTGACGAGGGAAACCAACCTCATATTTTAGTCAATAATACGGGAGGACCTAAAGGAGGGCTTATAATAGAAGCAGATATTTCGGAGTTTACCAAAACATTTAACCAGCATCTTGTTTGTAACCATATATTAGTACAAGCTCTTTTTGAAGGAATGAAAAAAAACGGCTATGGCAGAATTATCAATATCATTTCTACAAGTGTAAAACAACCTTTGGACGGTTTGGGTGTTTCCAATACAATTAGGGGGGCGGTTGCGAATTGGGCGAAAACCTTAGCGAATGAATTGGGACAATATAATATAACGGTAAATAATGTTTTGCCGGGAGCAACAAATACTTCAAGGTTAAGTGAAATAGCAAAATTAAAAAAAGAAAAAACAGGGTTAAAAAAAGAAGATTTTTTTACTAATATGGCCAATCTTTCTCCTATGAAGCGGATTGCTGAACCGGAAGAAGTGGCGGAGGCAATTTATTTTTTGGCCTCTCCAAGAGCTTCATATATTAATGGAATTAATATTCCTGTGGATGGAGGAAGAACAAAATGCTTATAAATTTTAGTCGCAGGCTTGATTATTCGATTTAATTAAATAAATTTGCACTCTACTTTCTAAAATGCCTGGGTGGCGGAACTGGTAGACGCGCTGGATTCAAAATCCAGTTCCGGCAACGGAGTGCGGGTTCGATTCCCGCCCCAGGTACTTTTCATTCGTTTTTGATGTTTTACGTATATATATTGTATTCTTCTGCTTTCGATAAGTTTTACATTGGTCAGACAAGTGATATTG
>JALWLM010000301.1 GCA_027084145.1 Crocinitomicaceae bacterium
AGATAATAACTATATGTAGTTACTTTTTCTCTACCGTTTTCATCGCAAATCTTTTCCGGAGCAAGGAATTTTTTAACCATCTTATTGATGTAATTCGGTTCAAACCGGAAGCCAAATTCCATTTTTATATCCTTTGTTGTCATCAATATTTCTTCTTGACCGGTAACCAAAAACAGTTCTTCCAGATGATGACGTAAATCCTTAATTAAGGAAGGTTCTGAATTTTTAACCACATTATAAAAAGCACCGGTTCTGAAATCTTCCGGAGCAAAGAACAAACGCTCTCCGGTGTATTTGTATTTTATTTCTCTGTTTTGTATGAAATGAACGAAGTGTGGAATTTCATCCTCTAGCTTCTGATCAAAGTCTTTAATCTTTTCCTCAATGGGTAAGATCTTTCTAATCCATAACCGGGAGTCTTTATCATCGATTCGAATAAAATCGTCCTCATGGTTGGAGCAGAAGATAAAATGGACCATACAAGGTATTTCCTTCTGGCTTTTGTTTTTTTCATTTCTGGAAATTGTTTTGGCCGTAGAAATTGCCTTGATCTTCTCATACCCGTCTTTTTTCTCCAGAAGTGTTTCTTCCGATGCAACAATGAGTTTACTGGTCCAATGGGCGTTAAAGTCGCTTGTTAAGTCGTTGTTTGAAATAATGGCCATATTTTGTCTGAAAATGAGCTTCATTAAATAAATGAAGGTTGATTTTCCTGTTTTTTGTTCGTTGGAAACCAAACAAATAACGGGCAATTTTTGTGTTGGCTTTCTGTAAAGTAATGTAATATAATCCAATATCATTGTGTATTGCTCCCGGAATAAATGTTTTAATAGTTTCTCTATGTGTGGCCATTCTCCCGATGTGGCTTTATGATCAATATTCTGATAAAGATTCCAGTGACCTTTGATGACTTGCTGATAATCCACGTGTTCTGCGATGTTGGTAAATCCGAGGAATTTCTCTACATGTTTTAAAGAATCTTTTCCATGATCCAACTGTATGGCCGAAGCCGTCCACGGCACAAGTGTTTCTTCTAATGTTATTTCTCCCTTACCTTTTGGGACCGGTTCTTTTACTAATCTGTAATAATCCGTTCCGATTCTTTTGTATTGTTTTAGATCTGCCGAAATCTTCAATACCGGGAAACCATTTTCAATTTTATATACACTACCTCGAAAAGTGAAGTCTCTTTCTCCTATTTTCTCCCGGTGAGCTTCGTAGAAAGATTGAGCCGTTGTTAAGTGAAAGTATTTCACTAATCTTTTTACTCCTGTATCGCGTGTAATATCTGTCCAATCTAGATAATGACAGGGCATCTCTCCGATGTTTTTGAAATCCCGGATAATATCCTTCTTATACTTCGGTATTGCAAGCAACAAATCATCCAATCCTTTTGGATTGCCGTCAATCTCTTTGCTTTTAATGGTGGCAAAATAAATAGAAAGCTTTCTCGCCGGAATAAACTCCTGCACCAAGTCTCTAATGGTAGCTGCATACTTATAAAATTGGTAAGGTCTTTTCGAAAGATCTTCATTGTTTTCCAATGCTTTGTTGGAAATATTGCGACAATCTCCATCCCATAGAATAACTAATTTGCGGATGTTACACGATTTTAGATATTCGATGATCTCCGGGTGTATGGTCCCGGTATCTTTGTTTCGATAGTGGGAAATGGACGTAAGTCCAACCACCGGCAAACCGTCCAATGCTCCTTTGAAAGCTTTGAATTGTCCTTCCGTAATGATTAAAGTATCATGCGACTTCTTTTGCGATTCAAATTCTTCAATCACTTGCGGCGGCCAGAACGGACAATTTTTTGCCCGGGAAAAATCATACTTTCCATCAAATAGAGCTTCATCCCACGGAGCAAGTCTGATTTGCTCGTGATAATGTTCCCGGTTGATGGCCGAAGTGCTTTCCGGATCTTTTTCATGAAACGTGTATGCTTGCCGTTTGAGTGAATACTGAAGTATTCCTATTCCTCCTCTCTTAGTTGGGGAAAAGATATGATGTATGTTTTTTTCCGTTGGATGTAAACCTACACCACCGAAGAGTTCTATTTGATGATCCTCCTCTTTTACTCCTAATTCTTTTAATCTGTTTTTCATGTAAGTATCCATAGATACTTTTTTAACTTCCCAATCTTCGTAACCTTCAGGGAACTTCCAGTCGGAAAGATTATTGAAAGTATAAAAACGCTCTTCTTCCGGATTAAATAAATAACCGCTTTTCCGAAGATTGTTGTATTCTTCTTCGTAAATCTCTTTTATTTTCATTTTAAAATAAGCTTAATTGAAAAAACTTTTCTTTGTTTTGGGTTGCTAACTTCACAAGTGTTGGCTTATGTTTTATATAATTTAGAAGCTTGTCGTATGCGTAAATGATTGCGTCTTCCTTATTGTGAAAAAACACTCCATTAAATGAAGGCAGTCCTGCACCACCACAAGGCGTTTCATTTTCGGTCCCTATTCTTAAAGAATAATCGAAACCGGTCATCCATTTACCATTGTGCATTGCCAAACTGATAGCAACATATCCTTTTGCGTTTTCTACTTTTATTACTTCCGGGTTAACGCAAACATCGTGTTTGTTCCATATAAATTTTTCCATCCGTTTAACATTTTGTAATTCCTGAAACCACTCTTTGAAATCTTCTATATGCTGCAGCGAAGCACTCGGCATCGTTTGCTTTCATTTGGCGTTTAATTGTATTGTAAACGCTGTTTAAACGGGATAAAAATTGCTTTGGTCGTAGCTTTTCTAAAGTAGTGATATTCATTCCTGCTCTTCCAATAAGTAAAAGCAGGTAGCTTTTGAGTTCCGTTAAATATTTTTCTTTCATTTCTTCTTCACTGAAGGCACGAAGATCCGCAGTGTATTCTTGATGACCTAAGCGAAATTTAACAACGCGATAATACAGGTCCTTCTTTAGTGAAACTTTGTCTTTAAGTACTTCTATCATAACATTAAGTTATTGATGTGTTGATTTTTAAATTCTTCCCAATCTTCTGCGATTTCTGCAGTTGTGGGAGGTTCTTCCAATAGTTCTTCCGGAGACAAATTGAAAAACTTCGCAAGTTTGATGAGATGTTCTCCGGGTATCAGGATATTAGAATCTGCTTTTCGATAGATCCAATTCCGGAATGTGCGTTTTGACACTCCGCAGAGCTTTGGTAAGAATTGACATGCTAAAATGTATTCTTCCATAGGCATTCTTCTGAGAAGATAGCCCAACTTGTACTTGTAGGGAACATGTTTACTCATAATCTAAATTCATGCGTTTACTTACTTCTCTAATACTATTTAATCCTTGAAAATTTTCATTGTACAGTTCTTCAGGATGTACTTGGAAGTATTTAGACAGTAAAATGATAGCCCTGCCGGGAATTTTTCTCGTGTCATCTTCCTTCAGATAGATCCAAGCTTTAAAGGTGCTTTCTCCTACTCCGAGGAAGCGAGGGAGAAACTTCATTGCGATACTGTACTCCTTAACAGACAGTTCTTGCAACAACTTATA
>JALWLM010000302.1 GCA_027084145.1 Crocinitomicaceae bacterium
ATATAGCAGTCAACATAACAATGTATGGAGTAAAAGAAACGTTAGTTTGAAGCTCTTTAGTTTTTATAAAATTGATAGTGTCATTTTTTTTCGAGTAGTAATTAAGGTAAATAAAAATGGAAATGACAAGGAAAAAACCAATATTTAAAAGAAATGTTATCGGTGTAAAGGAATTGTTAATGGAAATATTAAACTCTTTTTTTGCAGTTTGTCCATAGTTGATTCCATCATGAGACGCTTGCACGTAAATTGTATTCGTTTCTTGATCAAAAGAAGAAAGATGTATTTGATGAACATCTGAAGGGAGAGACACCCAATCCCCGTCATTTAATTTATAACGATAAAAAAGTCGTTTTGACTTTGGGTTGATAACTTTAAATTGAAAAAGAAAACCATTAATGTTATTAGAATCAGTGTTAAAGACTTTAGATGTAACATTTTCTATTACGGGAGCTCTTGGAGGAGGAAGGTTATAAATGATGTCTGTGTTTACTTGAAAGACTCCTTCTATTGTTGCTAAGTAAATGTATTTACCTCCTCTAAATTGGCCTCTCATATTGGTTTCATATCCTTGAAATCCGTTTTTATCATCAAAATGATCGGTTTTTATAATATTAGCTGATTGATCAATGGTGAGAATTGTAAGTCCTTTATTTGTCCCTGCAACAATATGGTTAGAATGATCCGCAATAAAAGTAAAGATTAATGAGGAGGGAAGATATTCATCGGCATTATAAACTTTTATTTCCCCTTTTTTGGTAATGATGACAAGACCCCTTTCAAGAGCAAACCAATAATTACTAAATTTATCAGTTGTTGAAACACCACAATAATAACCTATATCTTTATAGGGTAGGTTAAGCTGTTTTGTTTTTTTCGTTTTTCGATTATAAGAAATAATCCCAACATTTCCTCCGAAATAATATTTCTCTTTTTTGGAGTCGTATTGTGCGGTATAAAAATAACCGGAAGTGATAAGACTTGTTGTCTTTTTTATTTTATCCATCATAAACAACCCATGTCCTTTTAATGAATAAAACAAATACTTATCATCAGAAAAAACTAAAAAGGCAGATTCGGGAACAATATTCTCGACATCTAATTTTTTTGTAGATAGTTTTTTCACGCCTTGATTTGTAGCTAAGTACATCGTGTTTCTACCTATTGGATGTATATGTCTGGAAGAAAATGGGAACTGTTTTAATTTCTCGAAATAAGAAACTTGAGTATTTTTCCCTGAAACAATAAAATTCCGAATATTTTCATCGAAATAAACGGCATGTAAATCCCCTGATGTGAGGGCTTTATCAAAACAAACTTTTGTAAAAGGGTTAATTTCTATTTTATAGAGACCTTTATATTTTATAGATGTCCAATAGTTTCCGTTATCATCACAGAAAAGAATTGAGATTTCAGTTTTTGGAGGTTCTGTTACATTATATATCAAACTCTTCACCACATTGCCCTGCTCTATCAACAAGTGTCCTTTATCAGTGATAAAGGAAGGCCTGTTTTTTTGTTTGTTAAAGGAGAAGCCTGTTATCTTATTTCCATGTATAAAAGAGGGAGGAGTGAGAGAAAAAACCTCAACGCTTCCCAGTAGGTCATAAGGTTTAATGAAGAGGGTTACTTTTTTAGATAAATTTTTATCATATAGAACAAGTTTTTGTTTATCAGAATTAAAATATCCAAATGTAAGAGGTTCATGGATGCCGTTCTTGTTTAAATATGAACGTATTTTAATGAGACTTCCTTCTTTAAGAATGAATTCTCCTAAGTTGGTAAGGAGTAAAATAGAATTATTGAATCGAATAACCTGACTAATTTCCAGATTTTTTTGGTGATTATTTTTTTTCCAGATTAATTGTTTGTGCTTATTTTCTTGAACAACAATGCCCGATTCACCTATAAAGTAAAGAGACTTATCTTGTTTTAAGACGGCTAATGCTCCTCCCGTTAAAAACAGTTTCAAATCGAATTGAACAGCTTTTTGGGTGTGAGTATTTAAAGAATAAAAACCATAATAATAAGAAGAAAAATAAATGGAAGTGTCACCAAATTCTATATGTGACACGTTGTGTAAAGGATTGTCTTTTATCTTGATTTCATTAAAAGAATAACCGTCATAAGTAAAAATTCCGGAACCTTCGGTTCCAATCCATATCATCCCGTCTTTAGATTGTGTGAAGCAAAGAGTTCCCGATACGGGAAAACCATCTTTATGTCCATATTGAGTATAAGTGTATAAATCTTCCTGTGCCCTTAAAAGAAAGGTAAAAGAAACAAATAAAATAAAAAGAAGATTCCTCATGCTATATTTGTACCAAAAAACAGTACACCAATATAATAAAAAAACAATTAAGAAATGATTCTTACTTTTGATTTAACAAGTTTTGCCCGTTTTTTTATTTCGTTCATTTCTTTTCCGGTGATTGTAACATGTCCCATTTTCCGATTGGGTTTCGTTTGTTTTTTACCGTATAAATGAAGATGAACAGAAGGGATTGACAAGATTTCTTCAAAACCAATGAGCTTGGTGTCGCCTTTAAAGCCCTGTTCTCCTAATAAGTTGACCATAGCTCCTTTTCGAATTAGTTCGGTTGACCCAAGAGACAGGTTGCAAATTGACCGGAGATGTTGTTCAAATTGGGATGTAGCATTACATTCTATTGTATGGTGTCCGCTATTATGAGGGCGAGGTGCGATCTCATTGACCAATATCTCTCCGTTTTCTAAAAGAAACATCTCAACAGCGAGAATTCCGACCATTCCTAATTTATCAATAATATCAACAGCAATCGCCTGAGCTTTTTTTTCTGTTTTTTCGTCTATATCAGCAGGGGAAAAAAGAAATTCAACAAGATTGGCATCATTAAATTCACATTCTACCGTAGGGTAGGTTTTTGTTTCTCCTCGATTGTTTCTGGCTACAATAACGGAAAGTTCTTTTACAAAAGGGACAAACTCCTCAATAATGCTCGGGGCATCAAAAAGATAAGTTAAATCTTCTTTTTTTCGGAACACCCTAACGCCTTGTCCATCATATCCACCTGTTCGTAATTTTTGAACAAAAGGAAGTTTACTTTCCGGAATATTTTCGTTTTCTTCTACTAAAAAGAAGGAGGAAGAAGGGACATCATTTTTTTTATAAAACTGTTTTTGCAAACCTTTATCTTTGATGATCTTTAGAATATGAGGTTGAGGAAATACCGTTACCCCTTCACTCACTAATTTTTCCAGTGCATCAACATTAATATTTTCTATTTCTACGGTTACAATGTCTTTATCTTTACCAAACTGATAGACGCTATCAAAGTCTCGAATATCTCCTTGAATGAATTCTGTAGCTATTTTCCGACAAGGAGAATGAGGGTCATTATCTAATACATAAACGTTGAGATTGTAGTTTAAGGCTTCTTGAATAAACATCCTTCCAAGTTGCCCCCCCCCGATTATTCCTATCGTAAATTTGTTGTCAAATACATTTTTTTTCATGCCACAAAGATAATACTGTTC
>JALWLM010000303.1 GCA_027084145.1 Crocinitomicaceae bacterium
ACCTGTTCCTGGTGGCATATCAATTACTAGTACATCTAATTCTGACCATAAAATATCTCTTAAAAACTGTTCAATAGCCTTCATAATCATAGAACCTCTCCAGATTAAGGACTTACCTTCTTCTGCAAGAGACCCCATTGACATCATTTCAATTCCATAAGCTTCTATTGGTAAAACTTTATTTCCTTGCATCTCTGGTTTAACACCATGTACACCCATCATTCGAGGAATGTTTGGTCCATAAATATCAGCATCTAAGATACCTACTTTTTTACCTTGCATTGCCATCGCAATTGCCAAGTTCACAGAAGTAGTTGATTTCCCAACTCCCCCTTTACCAGAACTTACCATTACAAAATTTTTAATGTGAGGTGCAATGTTCTTACCCGTTTGAGAGTTCGACATTTGTTTTGGTGCTTGTGGTGCTTTAACATTTACATCAATTGCTAAAAAACCAAGTGCTTTAAGTGCTGCTGTTGATTCAGATACAATCGTAGCTTTTACCTCATCAGCAGAAGAAGTAATATCTACGGTAAAAGATACTTTATCCCCTTCAATATTGACATCTTTTACAAAACCAAAAGTTACGATGTCTTTCGTAAACCCTGGGTATGTTACACTTTTCAGTGCGTCTAAGACTGTTTCATTTGTCATTCGTGACTCCTATGTATTTATAATTTTCATACTTTTATACTTTATATCATAAGAGTTTGCTTAGACAGGAATAGTTTTCAATACTTTACGAATATAAAAAGCTAATAATTCCCAAGAGATTCTTGCATTAATTTAATGTATTCATCGGACAAGTCATCCTTCTTAACTGAACTAGGGGGAGTATCTATTGCTGTATCTTTCTTCATATTTATAACAGGAATTATTTTTTTCACCTTTTCACTCACACTAATCTCTTCTCGAATTACTACGGGTTCTCTCATTCTAGGAAAAAGGAACTCTTTTTGATTTGTCAACCATGTGCTTATTGTCCTAAAATTGTTCTGTATATAATGCGTATAAACGAACACCAATGCTCCAACAATAACAATGATCATTAATAATTTCATAACTGCTTTTACTGCTTTCATTGAAATATTTGTTTTATCTTCTTCAGTTTCTTCCAACATATATGCATCAGCACTATAATCGTCAGGATTTAAAATTAATTTATTTTTAGTCATTCTTTATAATAACATTAATAAACTTGCATAGGATATGGTGAATTTTATTATTATAAATTATTTATATAAAAATAAGAATAAGCTACCTCCCCATAATATCTTTTTTACTTCTGAATGTTTTGAAAATATCTCTCGTGCTGTAATACTCTTTATTATTGTCACTATCTTTGTGATTGATAATATTGGCACACTTTGCACTAAAAAATCTACAGGGTCTAAGTCATTCCCTATCTCTATGAAATATATTTCATATCTATCACTAATCTCTAAACATATTGTTTCGCCCCATAGGGGAAGAGGAATTATTCCTGAGGAGATTAAAACCCTAAATCTAAAAGTCTTTTTCTTGCTAGATTTGAATATTTGAATAATGTCTTTTCTAATTTTGACCTTAGAGGTCGCCAATTAGCTTTTGTTATTAGGAGGTTTGATATTGGAGGGGGTTAAAATTGACGACTACTGAAAAAAATTATTAACGCTTAAAAGTTGTAAGTTCATTTTGATGAACCTACATTAAAACCTACGCGTAATAAACCTCATTAAAAGTTTTACTTGCCGTTCCATCAAAGTCACGTCTACCTAAGTCACTAAGCGCCATCTCAATTGCATTAACAACCCAAACAGATTCATTAACAGGAATAAGCCCCATTTGGTTTATCCGAAAAATCTTACCTTTTAAATGGTCTTGCCCACCTGCTATATTCACTTCATATTTAGTTTTAAGCAGTTTTCTAATTGCTTCTGCATCATCATCTATCACAGTAGACATAGACTTAGCAGGAGTAGTTGGATAAATAGTTAAACCAATAGACTCTAAAGCACTTTGTGTTGCTTTTGCTCTAGCAATGGTTTTACTATAAAGTGCTTCTAAGCCCTCTTTGTCAATTTCATCAAATATTGCATTAAGCCCAATAATTAACGTCGTTGGAGCAGTATAAGCTGTTGTATTTTTTTGCTGTTTTTTAATCTCTGAAGCCAAGTTAAAATAATAATCAACACCCTCACCAATAGTTTTAACAGCCAATGAGCTTAGCCCTATCATTGCTAACCCTGGAGGAAGCATTAATGCTTTTTGACTTCCAGCTACAAGTGCATCTATATTGGTGGTGTCAATCTTTTCAACACCCACAGCTGTGATACCATCAGCCACAACCATAATGTCAGAATTAACCGATTTAACATAAGCTGCTATCTCTTCAACAGGGTGTCTAAGACCCCCAGCACTTTCACTCACTTGAATGAACAATGCATCAATGTCAGCATTGTCTGCTAATGCTTTTTTCACATCATCTAAAGAAGCAGGAGTATTCCAATCATATTTTAACTCTACAAGTTCTTTACCCATGGCTGTTACTATCTTCCCAAAACGCTCACCAAACTTACCTGCATTTATGGTCAATGCTTTAGTTTTACAAAGATTTAAGACACAAGCTTGCATAGCACCTGTTCCAGAACTTGCTAACATGACACATTCGTCCATGCCAAAGAGTTTTAACAAACGCTCACGAGCTTCTTTAAAAATCGCTTCAAATTCAGGGGTTCTATGATGTAGTGTAGGTGTAGCCATTGCTTGTCTAACAGACTCAGGTACAGGAGTTGGTCCAGGGGTAAAAAGTAACATTGAAAGCCTCGTTCTTAAGATAAATACGAAGTTTGTAGCTTAGATAGTAAGACAAAATTCTTGGAATTATAGCCAAAGAGTGATTAAACTTTTAATGGGTTAGTTAACAAAAGACATGTCTCCTCTTGTATGTTTTCATGCCTAGGAATACTTTTAAATAACTTATGATAAATTGTCTCTATCTCACCAAGATTCTCATGCTTCATTAGTAAGGAGAGTTGAATTTTTTGTAACTCTCCAATTTTACGGTCTAGCTCATCTATATAAAATTGATTTTTATTTTTAACATTAGCACTTTCAAAAAGCATATCCTTTCCATGAAAGCCCTCGCTTAAACGTTTTAAATCAACAATGCTATAAGCCAAACGTTCTTTTTGTCTATAAACTCCATATAACATAGAAAGTATTTTTTTATGCTGTGTTTTTAACTCTGACCCCAAATATAGTAACTGCTCCCTTCTTTTATTTTTTCTTATTTGAAAACCAAATTTTGTATAAAAAAAACGAGAGACCAGCCCTTCTTCTTTATCTAAATCTTTTAATACAGACTTTATAGATTCCACAAGAACAGCATCCAAGGTAAAAGAGTGACGACACAACTCAATCTTCGCCATCTTAAGGTTTTTACCAATTAGTTTTTCAATAATACCATCAAAAACATAAACAGGGCTACTTAATATTTGTTCAACATAATCACTAATCGCCATATTCATC
>JALWLM010000304.1 GCA_027084145.1 Crocinitomicaceae bacterium
GGTTTTTATTGCTCATTTGACCTTAAACATTCTAGAATTTATAATGTGAAAAATAATAACTATGGTCAACAAAATGTATAAGTAATGGCTAAGAAAGTGTAAACCTCAAAGTTTATGCTTTTTTTGTAGATTTGTGCTAACGGAAAGGTAAGTATATTTTTAGTCGCCACTACTCATACATAAACCGATAAAACGAATGAAAACAATTGAAATATGATATTATATAATGTAACGGTAAGCATTGATGATGACATTCAAGAGGAATGGTTAGATTGGATGAAAAAGAAACATATTCCCGATGTAATGAACACGAATTGTTTTTTAGAGTGTCGTATTTCCCGTGTCCATGGAGAAGAGGAAGGAGGTAAGACTTATGCGATTTCATATATTGCTCCTTCCAAAGAAAAATATGACGAATACCAAGAAAAACATGCTGAGAAATTACAGCAAGAACACTCTGAAAAATTTAAAGATAAATTTGCTGCATTCAGGACACTCCTAACCGTTTTAGAAGAATTTAAACAATGACTGTTCGAGCAAAAAAACATCTCGGACAGCATTTTCTAAAAGATAAAGGAATTTGCAAAAAAATAGCCCGACAATACGGTAAACACCAAGGTTGTACCAAAGTTTTGGAAATTGGTCCCGGAATGGGAGCTCTCACGGAATTTTTACTACAAGAAGACCTGGATTTATATCTCATGGAAATTGATACGGAAAGTGTAACATACCTAAAAAAACATTTTCCTCAATTAAAAGATAAAATCATAGAATCCGATTTTTTAAAAACAGACCTGCATTCTATTTTCAAAGATGAACCTTTTGCCGTAGTAGGTAATTTTCCTTATAATATTTCATCTCAAATCCTTTTTAAATGTTTAGAGTACAGACATCAAATTCCTGAAATCATGGGAATGTTTCAAAAGGAAGTTGCTGAAAGAGTTGCTGAAAAGCCGGGTAGTAAGCAATATGGAATCTTAAGTGTTCTTTTACAAGCTTATTACGATATTGATTATTGTTTCACCGTGAACGAAAATGTTTTCTCCCCGCCGCCAAAAGTTAAATCCGGAGTCATCCGTTGTACTAGAAATAGCCGGGAAAAACTTCCTTGCGATGAATCTCTTTTTAAACAAATCGTCAAGACAACATTTAATCAGAGGAGAAAAACCATTCGAAATTCTATTAAGCCCCTTTTAAAAGGGAGAGAAGTTCAACATGAATACCTTTCCTTACGTCCTGAACGTCTTTCTGTAGAACAATTTATAGAATTAACCCAATTTGTAGAGCGTATCTAAATTGTTTTTTTAGTAATCTACAAATAAACCGACTTATCCACAAAACACATCTTTTTAGTAATATGTTTCTTATTTTTAAGGAACCAACCACTAAAAAGATACAAAATGTTTGTAACATTCCCTTTTGCAAAAAAAGTATTAAAAGCAGTTAGCTTTGATCCTGTTTTGTTTAAAAAAGAGCTTTTAAAGATTCTTTTCCTTTTGGAAAACAAAGAAGAATTAGAGATGCTTAAAGAATGGTGTTTTTCGGAGTTTCAAGAGGAATGCAAAGAGGTCGTAGAAGAGATTTTCATTCTTCCTGATGAGCGTGTAGCATAACTAAGCGGTCTTATTACTTATTTTTTCTTTCAGAATACTTCCAAGAACGATAATCAAAAACACCCAAGGTGCTCCATGCATTACAAGATCAATCCAATCTATCGGCAACATCTTTCTGCCATACCATAGATTTTTGATTTGTTTCCAAATATGAGGGTGAGGAACAAAAGGTGCTAATCCTAATGTCAACGAGCTGATAACTGCTAAATTCAAGTATTTTTTCATTTTTCTTTAGAAAAGAGTTCTTTAAACGGTTGTGTTTGTTGATTTATAAAATCTTGAGGATAAGTTTCTATATCTTCAAACCCCAAAGGAATATCTCTTCCGGAGTGAGGAATATAATCCGTTCCGAAGATATAATCCCAAATACTCAATGTGATTCCAAAATTCATTCCGTAAGGATGACTTTCCGGAAGATTTTTGGCATGATGCCAAATGTGCATCTTTGGATTGTTTAAAATATATTTTAGCGGACCGTAATCCCATCCTAAATTTGCATGATTAAGATGTCCGATTAATACTGCAAAAGCATGGACAATAAATGCGTATTCTATTTTGAAGCCGAAAATCAAAGACAGTACAATATACTTTGCAGATTGATAAAAAAACGTTTCAAAAAAATGGTATCTTAAATGCGCCGCAAATCCCATTTCAACCACAGAATGGTGAACTTTATGAAATCGCCATAAAACATCAAAACGATGAAGCGCATAATGAACAACCCATTGTGTGAAATCTGCTATGATAAAAAACAATATTAATTGCCAAATTTCAGGTAATCCCGAAAAATCAATTAATGCTCCTCCTTGATAACCGAGAAAGGATAAAAAATACTTTACATAGGCTACAACTGTATTAGAAAGAGCGGTATAAAGTAATAAATGAAAAAGGAAAAAGTTGAAAAACATATAAAAGGTATCCAACCAAAAACCCTTTCTAAAAATTGATTGATTCTTTCTCCATGGTATCAAAATTTCCAATACCCAAATAATTAAAGAGATGACGATTAAAAACCAGAAAAAATTAATCTTCCCTTCCGGATAAAAAGGATTCGTAACAAGCTTCCATGTGTAGCTTGCCATTCCTTTATAACTCTTGATAATTATTTCAATAACATCAATCGACATATTTCAGCATTTTTGTCCAAGCTCCTCCGTTATAAGCATCAATTCCCGCGGCTTTTAATTGTGCTTTAGCCATACCTGAACGCATACCCGAAGCACAAACTGTAATCACAGGACAGTTTAATTTTTTGATTGTTTTAATTTTTGACGGTAATTTTTCCAAAGGAATATTTTCCGATCCCGGAACAGCTCCTCCTCTATATTCACCAGGACTTCTTACATCAATGATAACAGCCCCTTCGTTGAGCAATTTTTTGTAATCTGTTTTTTTAAATAATCCGAATAACATCTTGTATTTTTTTTGTCAAAGATAAACTCAAGAGCGTTAATTAAAAGTAACAAGAGTTACAACCCATTATTTTTTATTTTTACCAAGTAAAAAACGATACGCAATTAATGCAGGAAGACCTACAAGAAATAAAACGACCATCAACTTTCCCTTCCAGGTGAGATAAAAATCAACTATTCCTTCCATATCTTTTTTATCATATCCTATTCCCACGAAATAAGACAAACTTAAAGGTGCGTTTACTTTATATTCGGAAAGACCTTTTTCATAAATGATAACGCCATCAAAAAGATTAATTGGTAGAAGAAATAAAAGTAATGATAACCCTAAAACAAGGAGAAGAAATAAAATAAATGGTTTTCTCATAAAAAATATTTTTAGTAAAAATACAAAATGAATTTTCAACTATCCTGTTCTATATTTAAAATAAAAGCACCTCTTTTTAAATTATACCTGCCTTTCGGTGACAACAAATAAGGC
>JALWLM010000305.1:0-2325 GCA_027084145.1 Crocinitomicaceae bacterium
TATGTGCATTATGATCTAATGGATGAGGTTTTATTAGTATTTTATATTTTTTAGGGACAGAGTTAATTATTGTCTCTATAAACTCAAAATTTGAGTTAAAATATGGTGATGCTTGAATCATATTCATATCGTTTTCTAATTGCAAAGCGATCAAAATAACATTACTATTATTTTTTAAATACTTTTTATTATCAATATATTTATGTCCTGTTAACTCTTCAAAAGTTTTCTTAGCTATAGATGAGTTATAGTTAGTGCCTTCACTATCAAAATATATATGACCTTTTTGAGGGAACCAGCCCAGCTCAGAAAATAAAATTGGAATATTATATTTATTTTGCATTTCATAAAGAACTTTTTGATACGCAGGATGATTACCACTATGCAATAAAATTACATTTGGTTGATAACTTTCTATGATATTAAACAGTAATTGTGGGTCTTTCCACCATAAGTTTACAATATATTTTTCATCAGGAATATTTATTATTGTATTCTCATCTGCATATAATCTATAATAACCTTTTTCTCGCGAACAAACGTATTTATAATCATATCCTAATTTCTCAATAATAGGGTGCCATAATTCTTCAATATGCTCATTTGATATTGAAATGCCAAGAACTCTATTTTTTGCTAAATACTTGTTTGAGATACAATAATTTTTTTCATATAGTTTATAATTCAGCCTTGTTGCTGGTTGTATTTCATTATTAAGTGATTCATTATAAAAATTTTCTATACTATTATTTTCTATAGATACTACTAGTTTTGTTTCATTTTTATTCTTTCATTTAACAATAAAAACCATATTGTTTCATTTTTATCTACTGAAAAAATTAAGGTCTTAAATGTTCAAGATGTCTTAATAGCGCTTGGCGATAAAAAACCCATTCACTACCTTCCAAAAATCAATAAAGATAGTGTTCAAATAGGATATGAAATTGTACATTTTGGACAGTTAAAAGATAAATCCAATAAAAGAATTTCTAAATATTTTGTTTGTACCGATTGTCATAATCAAGTAAGAGAAGTAAGTGATTTATCAAAAGAAGCCCCGGAAGACCGGTTAACTTACGGGTTTAAAAATAACATTCCGTTTTTACCCGCCTCAACTTTTTATGGGATGTATAATAAATCTCATTGGTATAATGATGATTATGCTAAAAAATACGGTAGTTTGGTTGTTCCTGCTAAAGATACATTAATTAATGCTATTCAATTGTGTGCTATACAATGCTCACAAGGCAGACCTTTAGAAAATTGGGAGCTGCGTTCAATTTTACATTATCTAAAATCATTAGAATATAAAGTTTCCGATTTGAATTTATCGGAACAAGAGTTACAGACGATTCAACATCATTTAGGTGAAAAGTCGCCATCAACAATTCAAATGATTAAAAATAAATACTTAGCTTACAATCCGGCTACTTTTGGAGACCCCTATATGAAAATCGATCCGGAAAAGAAAGGAAATATAAAAAATGGGGAATATATTTTTTCAAAAGGATGTTTGCATTGTCATCAAATTGGTAAAAACATTACTGTTTTTGAATTTGATGCGGAAAGTTTAACTTTTTCATTTTTTGAAAAAAAATTAAAAAAACATTCTAATTATTCGATTCCTTATATTGTTAGAAAAGGAACTTATGCCACATCCGGCAAAAAACAATATATGCCTCAATATTCACTAGAAAAAATGAGTCATCAACAGCTTATTGATTTAATTGCTTACATTAAAAGTAAATCCAAATGATATGAAAAAATTTTTATTTCTAATTGTTATATTTATATGGTTCGATTCTATTGCCCAAGATAAGATTTGGAACACCTTTGCGGGAACAAGAATTTTGTCCAATCATTCAACAGAAATGCTTTATAAACACGATTTAGAATTTAGAATTGAACACCGATTTGGAGATATTGCCGGTTCAAATGGAGGTTTACAAAACTTTTTTGGCTTTGATCAAGCAGCAGATATCAGATTTGCTTTTGAATATGGAGCTGCTACGAATTTTGATCTCGGAATTGGGCGTAGTAAAGGTGTTGGGCAACAAACTGAAGTGCTGGACGGATACGTTAAATATAGATTCTTACAACAAGAAAAATCCGGCACTCCTATCAACTTAACATTTATAAGTTCTATGGCTGTTCCTTACAGAGAATCATCTACAGATTCTACCTCAACAGCTTTTTATCAATCACTCTTAGAAAGGTTTATTTTTACCAATCAACTTTTAATTTCCCGTAAATTCAGTGAGAGACTATCCATACAAATAAATGCCGGATATCATCATCGAAATTTAGTCAGCTATAATGATGTAA
>JALWLM010000305.1:2335-3501 GCA_027084145.1 Crocinitomicaceae bacterium
ATGTAAACGGAATGATACTTACAGGGGGGGCTGTTAGATTTAGAATGACAGAAACATTTGGATTAATTACAGAATACAATCACGTTTGGAATAGGGTTTCTGCTACAGGACAAAAAAACCCTTTGTCTTTCGGTTTAGAAATACTAACGGGAGGACACAACTTTACGTTAATCTTTACAAATGCACGAGCCATTAATGAAAACTTGTTTTTATCCAATACGACATCTAATTGGCTCAAAGGACAATGGCGTTTTGGTTTTAGTATTAATAGACGTTTTAAATTATAATATGATGAAAAAAATAATTTCCTTTTTTACTTTATTATTGTTCTTTAGTTCATGTTTAAAACATAAAACCATAGAACCTGCTTCAGTTGATTCTTCTTGTGTTGACACCGTTTATTTTAATTCGGAATTAATGCCTGAGATTTTTACACCTTCTTGTAATGTTTCCGGTTGTCATAATTCTACGGATATGGCCGGAGGATATGATTTGACCACATACACTGCTATTAATAATAATGCTGATATTATCTTACAAGCGATTCAACAATCGGGAAATGTATCCCCAATGCCTAAATTTCAACCCAAGCTAAATGATAGTTTAATCACAAAGTTTGATTGTTGGATAAAACAAGGTAAATTAGATAATTAACACATTTTTTCCCATTATAAGTGTTTTTTTAATTATAAAAAAACAAGGGGCAAATCATTATTGATTATATTCCCCTTGTTGTAAGGAAGCTAAAAAACAAGAAATTGATGAATTGGAAAGAAGTAAAAAATATAGAAAATAACATTTATAACTTGCCAGGTCATTGGCTGAAAATTGAATATTTTGAAGCACTCAACATATTATTTAGAGTTGAGAACTTGTTAAGGATGTTTGTTTATATAATTTTAAAAAATGAGTATAAAGACAAATGGAAAGATTTGTCTGTAACCTCTGATGATAATGAAAATTCAACTATTGGAGCAATTGCAAAAAAAGATTATCACAAGATAAAAATTACGCTTATTTAGGTTATGTAATCACAAGTCCCCTTTTGCATCTCACAAGTGGCGAATTAATTCGGATTATAACTTCAGATTCATATTGGAAAATATTTAAAAAGTATTTTCCTGGTTCTAGAGAAATAATTAAAAATATTGACTTATTAATTTAGT
>JALWLM010000306.1 GCA_027084145.1 Crocinitomicaceae bacterium
GAATATTTAAAAAAGCATGGAATTTATGTACCGGAAGTGGAGGGTCAATTACTTGATGGGGAAAATAGTTTATTGCTTTTAGAATGGTTAAATGAAGGGGGATTTATGAGACAATGGACTATTTTAGGAGAGCAATTATCTCGTTTGCATTTGATTCAGTCAGATAGATATGGTCTTGATGAGAATAATTATATAGGAAGTTTGGAACAAATAAATACTAGAGAAAAAGATGGATGGAATTTCATGGTGAATAATCGATGGCGTCCCCAAGTGTTGCGGGCTATAAAAAATAATTTAATAGTAAGGAAGGAAGCAGATGATTTTGAAGTTTTTTATATTAAAGTGAGAAGATTTATATCTGAAAATAAACCTGTTTTATTGCATGGTGATTTTTGGAATGGAAATATCTTATTTTCTCAAGGGAAATCCTATTTTATCGATCCCTCTATTTATTACGGAAACCCAATAACGGATATTTCAATGACCAGATTATTCGGAGGTTTTCCTTTAGAGTTTTATGAAGCTTATTATCATTATCATCCTAAACCGTCAGATGAGCATATTGCAATTTTTCAATTGTATCCTTTACTGGTACATCTCAATCTTTTCGGAAGAAGTTATTGGTCAGACATAAAGAGAATTTTATCTTTATTTGATTGAATACAGAGTATAAAAAAGCCCTTAAAACTTGTTAAGGGCTTTTTTTGTTAAAGTGTTGTTATTTTAGTGAATATTTTCTCCTGCTACTGCTTCAGATACATTGATAACATGGTCTCCTACTTTTTCTAAAGAAGCAAAGATATTACTATAAGCAAGTGCAGCAGATATATTATAATCATCAGACTTAAGGTTTTCAAGATGTTCTTTTCTTAACTCATCTCTTAAGTAATTAATTTTTCTTTCTTGGTCAATAGCACTTTGTAAGTTAATAGCACCATATTCTGAATTTAAGTTTTTATTCATAATTTCGAAAGCAACATCAATTTCATTCAACATTCGGTTTAGGTTATTTCTTTGCTCAGGAGTAAAGAACATTTTTTCATTATCCTTTTTCTCCAGTACTTTTCCTATTTGGAAGAAAATATCACCGATTCTCTCCAAGTCAGTAGTAATGTTCAACATTCCTTGCATTTGTTTAGCCGCTTCATCACTCATTTCAAGTCGAGCTGTTTTAGCGAGGTAATCAGCGATTTCTACTTCAACACGATCAGTGATTTCTTCATATTTCTCAATTTTTTGAAGCATTTTAGTTTTTATTTTTCTCTCAGAAGTGTTAATGTAAGTTTTAATAAAACCATTCATTTTAGAAGTTATTTTACCAAATTTAGCAACTTCTTTTTTCGCTTCTAAAATACAAAGTTCAGCAGTTGTTCCCAAAGGACCATCGATAAAATCTAATTTAAATTCTTCATCTGCTTCCCCTTTAGATTTTACGGTTTTTTCAGCTAAAGCAACCAATTGAGGTACAAACCAGATTAAAAGCAATACATTGGCTGTATTAAACATTGTATGGAATAATGCTATACCGGAGTTAGCCATTTCGGGATTGGTAGGATCAAAGTCAGGTCCTCCGATTAGCCAACCGATAAATTTCAAAAAGAAAGGAAAAATCAATAACATCCATGTAACACCAATAATATTAAATAAAGAGTGAATTCTAGCAGAACGCTTAGCATGAACATTAGCAATTGTGGACGCTATTTCCGCAGTGATTGTTGTACCGATATTTTCTCCAAGTACCATTGCGCAAGCAACTTCAAAGGGAATTGTTCCTACGCTCACCATTGCGAGTGTTAAAGCCATTGCAGCCGAAGAAGACTGAATAACAATTGTAACTAAAGCCCCTAAGAATACAAACATAACCGGGCCATACCATACATCTTTAAAATCGATAAAGAATTTAACAATATCTGAGTTTTCGTCTAAACTTGGAACACTATGTTTTAAAACATCTAATCCAATAAACAGAATACAGAAACCAAATATAGCTGAAGCCCAAGCTCTTGCTTTTCCTCTTTGAATAAAAAGCAAAGGTGTTGCTAGTGCAATAATTATATAGGCATAACTGGAAATACTAACTTTAAACCCTAATAAAAGAACAAGCCATGCAGTAATTGTTGTCCCGATGTTCGCACCCATCATTACTCCTGCAGACTGTCTTAATGTCATCAATCCTGCATTTACAAAACTTACGGTCATTACCGTAGTAACAGATGAAGATTGAACGATAGAAGTAATTCCAAAACCGGTTAAAACTCCCTTGATTCTATTTGAAGTAATAGCTCCAAGCATTTGACGAAGCTTGCTTCCTGCTGCTTGTTGTAATCCCTCACTCATTGTTTTCATTCCATAGATAAAGAATCCTAATGATCCGATTAAGATGAGGAACTTTGCAACACCCCATCCTCGTTTAGTCTTTAACTTAATTTTATCCGACCAAACCATTTTATCTTTATCATTTTTAACATCTTCAATTTTTCCATCTTGTGCAATACCTATTTTGAAGACATATTTCTCATTCCCTTTTAAATCTTTAAATTTGTAAGATGTCTGATCAATCGGTATCGGTTCTGTAAATTTCCATTCTCCTCCTTTAATTCCTTTTTTAGCTCGTTTTTCACCTATTTTTGTATTATAAGTAATAATAACTTTAGCATCTCTCTTTTTGAGTTCTTGATAAGCATCGTAGTCTAATGTCCATGAGATGGTAGCACTTTCTTCTCCTGCTTTACCATGTAAATTTTTAATCATTTCAGGAGTGAAAGTAAATGTTGAGATTTCTTTTTCTCCGTTTGTTGTTTGTGAGAAGCTCCATCCACTAAGAATAGTGAAAGTAATTAAACTTAAAATGAAATTAATTCGTTTCATAATTATTTGCTTTTTTTTACAAAACTAAATACGAAGATCTTAAAAAATGTCATTCTAATATTAAGTTAATGTTAAGTTAATGTTAAGGATGTAGAATCATGATAGAACAATTGTTTTTAATTCTTCGATCATTTGCTTTAGATACAACACTCTTTTTGTTTCATTTTGCATTAAGTGCATGTAATGTCTTTTTAATAAAGTATGATGAATATTTTTACTGAAGTGATAGGCAAACAGACCGGAGAATGGCATGCTTATCCAATAGAGTAGTTTTTGTAACCAAGTCAGATGAAAAATGCTGTCAGCTATTTCAGTGAATGTAAAGTAATTGACAGGATATAAAATAAGTCCAATCATAATTGCAGCAGAAGAGTAATATTCAAGCTCTCCTTTGATTGCTTTTAATGATAATTGATCCGTTAATTTAAAAGGAATATAATTATGAATTAAACCATAAACAAAAATGGGGGTTGCAATGAATAAATAAAGTCCTGAAAATAATAATTGGAGATAAATGTTTTTGGCTTTGTATCTATTTTCGAGTAGTTTAGGTTCAATATTTAGATGTTTTAATTCAAATATAATATTGTCATATAATTCTTTTATTTTATCCGTTTGACTTGGAG
>JALWLM010000307.1:0-2373 GCA_027084145.1 Crocinitomicaceae bacterium
CAAAAAAGATGAAATTTATTCAGACTTTAAATCCATTATGGATCAACATTACAAAGCTTTAAATCTGAAAGAAGATGAAAAAGAGAAAGTCATGTTTGAAGCAGAAATAGAGATGCTGAAAAGTAGCGGAAATGCTTCAAAGAAATTTCGTGAAATGCGTAGTCAATTAAGACGAAAAATGGATAAAATCAATAAAGAAATACAAGTTCTTGAAAACAATTTGGGGTTCTTTGGCAAAGGTGCGGAATCAATGAAAAATGAAGTTGAGAAAAAGATTCAACGCTTTCAAAAAGAAATTGATAGATTGAAAAAGAAGTTGAAACTCATACCGAATGAATAAATTCATTAACATACTCTTAGGGATTATATTAATTCCTACACTTCTTATGACACTCTATGTCGGTTTCGACCTTCCTGTTACATTTCTAAAAACAACAGGAGAATACATCCCATATAAAGAATATATTTTCTTAGGCTTAGGCGTTTTCATTTTTTTACTTATTCTCAAACGAAGTATTAACCGATGGATGGGAATGATGATTGTTCTTAACACATCGAAGTTCAAATGGAATCAAGCCGTAAGCTCTAAAAGGAAACAAAGGGTTAACTTGTATTTGTCATTAGAAAGTCTTGTTATGTTTTGTATTTCCATAGCCCTCTATTCTATAACAACGCAGGCATGGGCTCCGGCAATGGCATTTTTTATCGGTGCTGTTGACAATATCGTCTTTGCCGTTATAGGAACTCTAAAAAATGGTTATCGGGTTGCTCTTTCATCCAAAGCGGTAATTGTTGCTGACAGAGAAGTTACTCTTGTCTATTTCAAAGGATTAAGAAAAGTAACCCCTCATCAACTGTCTGTTTATTTTGATTACATCAAAGGACTTCAACTCAATTTCCCTTTGGATTGTATTGATGATGAAAATAAACCTGAATTTTTCAAGTTATTAGAGCAGCAATTTGATTCTGACAAAGTTTTCTTCTCAAAAAAAATGATGAAAAAAGAAAATCAAATTTGACTTCCATTTTCTGACTTTTGTCAATATTCTATCTCTTTTTTTACTTACTTTTGCAAGAAATTTTTATAAAATGATTAAAACGGATATCATCATTATCGGTGCAGGACCTGTGGGACTTTTTACTGTATTTGAAGCGGGACTATTGAAACTTCGTTGCCACCTTATAGATTCACTTCCTCAACCCGGAGGACAATGCGCGGAAATTTATCCCAAAAAACCCATTTATGACATTCCCGGCTTTCCTTCGATTCTTGCCGGAGACTTAATTGACAACTTAATGGAACAAGCATCTCCTTTTAAACCGGGATTTACACTTGGTGAAGCTGCCGTAGATATTCAAAAAACGGATGATGATAAGTTTATCGTTACCACAAACAAAGGAACAAAGCATGAAGCTCCCATCGTAATGATTGCAGGAGGACTTGGTGTTTTTGAACCTCGAAAACCACCTATTTCCAACATATCCGACTACGAAGAAAAAGGAGTCGATTATATCATCAAAGACCCTGAAAAATATAGAGGAAAACGATGTGTTATTGCCGGTGGTGGAGATTCTGCTTTGGATTGGGCAATTTATCTATCTGAAAATAAAATTGCAAGCGAAGTAACACTTGTCCATCGTTCCGCTTCTTTTAGAGGACACTTGGATTCCGTTCAAAAAGTGATTGATTTAGCGGAAACAGGACAAATCACACTTGTAACAGAAGCTGAGGTCGTTGGATTAAATGGAGAGAGCAAACTTGAAAATGTAAGTATTAAACACAAAAAAGAAGGCGAATTTACAAAAGAAACGGATTACTTCATTCCGCTTTTCGGATTAAAACCAAGTTTAGGCCCTATCAACAATTGGGGACTCGAAATCGAAAAAAATGCCATCAAAGTAAATACGGAAGATTATTCTACAAATATTCCGGGCATCTATGCTATCGGAGATATTAACACTTATAAAAATAAGTTGAAACTGATTTTATGCGGATTTCATGAAGGGACTTTAGCGGTACAATCTGCTTTTGCAAGAATTCATCCTGAAAAGAAAAATATATTGAAATACACTACAGTAAATGGAATAACAGGGTTTTAGTTTCTAAAATTTAATATCTTTGTTAAAAACATTCTAATTCATTCATCAAAATGAAGACATATTATATACTCCCTTTATTCATCATTATTTTCTTATTTTCTTGTTCTGATAATGAGCAAGCAAAAGAAGAAACAACACAAAAAACATCGGTTACAGCAAATACAATTGCAAACATTGAAGTTTCCGGAATGGCTTGTGAAATGGCTTGTGGAGGAGCTATAAGAAAAGCCTTGTTAGAAAATAAAGGAGTAACAAGAGTACAATTTGACTTTG
>JALWLM010000307.1:2383-3480 GCA_027084145.1 Crocinitomicaceae bacterium
TCTTTTGACAGATACAAAGTCAACGTAGAGAAGATCAAATCAATCATATTAAAAGTCAATGATGGACAATTTACAGTAGGTGAAATAACCGTAGAACCCTTGTCTTCAGATGCTGTCTCTACCCAAAACGGTGGAAATACAACGATTGAAATGAATGAAATTCAAAATTTTGAATTTCCGAATCTATTAAGCATTATAGCGAAGTTATTACCTGCATGAAACTGCATTATCGTACCATGGGAGAAGGTCGTCCCATGATGATTCTACATGGACTTTTCGGCTTTTCTGACAACTGGCAAACACACGCTAAAAAACTTGCTGAATATTTCAAAGTTTATTTAGTTGATTTAAGAAATCATGGCCATTCTCCATGGGCTGATGATATTTCTTATGAATTAATGGCTGATGATATTTATGAGTTATGTCAAGAACTCCATATCGAAGAGTTGATACTCATAGGGCATTCCATGGGAGGAAAAGTAGCGATTCAATTTGCCTTGAAATATGAACACCTTTTGGAAAAACTTGTAGTAGTGGATATCGGTATCAAAGAATACCCGATGCATCACCAGCATATTATTGCCGCAATACGTTCCGTGAATCCTTCAGAAATAAAAACAAGAAAGGAGGCAGAACAAAAAATGAGCAAATACATTGACAATGAAGGAATTAAACAATTCTTATTAAAAAACCTTCATTGGAAAGAAAAGGGAAAACTTGATTGGAGAATGAATATTGATGCACTGGAAAGAAATATGCCTGAAATTTTAGCGGCTCTTCCTATGCACGAGATAAGTGTTCCTACACTTTTCATACGTGGAGAAATGTCAAATTATATCTTAGAAGAAGACATCCCTGAAATTGAAGAATATTTTATCGATGTTGAGTTTGTTACCATCAAAAATGCAGGTCACTGGGTACACGCTGAGCAACCCGATAATTTTTTAGATGCAATATTATCTTTCGCTATTAGATAAATGATTATTAGCAAACATAAAAAGTTAATTACTACTTTCTGTCTTAAGGCCAAAATTCAAAAGATTAAAACAGGTTGGTACAATAAAATTCGAAGTTTGATTTTGAATAACCTATTGTAC
>JALWLM010000308.1 GCA_027084145.1 Crocinitomicaceae bacterium
AAATACAGAGGTGGTTAATGAACATCTGGCGCCTCTGATTAAAGAGCTACAAGCAAACTTTGGCAAAACGCCTGAAAAACTCAATATATTGATATTAATATAATCAAATATAATAAGTATAAAGAGAGGTAATTTAACATGTCAGAAATGGAAAAAAAATATACTGCGGATAATATAGTGGTATTAGAAGGTTTAGAAGCAGTTAGAAAAAGACCTGCAATGTATATTGGTGATGTAGGTATAAAAGGTTTACATCATCTTGTTTATGAAGTTGTAGATAATTCAATTGATGAAGCGTTAGCAGGTCATTGTGATAGAATAGAGGTCTATATCAATGAGGACAATTCAATTACGGTTCGAGATAATGGTAGAGGTATTCCTACCGCAATTCACACAAAAGAAAAGAGATCTGCTCTGGAAGTGGTAATGACGGTGTTACATGCCGGAGGGAAATTTGATAAAGACACTTATAAAGTTTCCGGAGGACTTCATGGAGTAGGGGTGTCTTGTGTGAATGCCTTATCTGAACATTTAAAAGTAACGGTTAAAAGAGAAGGAAAGGTTTTTCAACAGGAATATGAAATAGGAAATCCGTTATATCCTGTTAAAGTTGTTGGAGAATCTATTGAAACAGGTACGGAAGTAACTTTTAAACCCGATGCAACCATTTTTGAAACAACAGTATATAATTATGATACTTTAGCTTCAAGAATGCGTGAATTGGCATTTTTAAATAAAGGAATTCATATTCGTTTGACAGATTTAAGAGAAAAAGATGAAGAAGGAAAGTCGAAATCAGAAGAATTTTATTCTGAAAGAGGTTTAAAAGAATTTGTGGAATATTTAGACAGAAACAGAGAATCATTGATTTCCGATGTGATTTATTTTGAAGGGGAAAAAGATGGTATTCCTGTAGAAGTGGCGATGAGTTATAACACCAGTTATACGGAAAATATCTTAGCGTATGTAAACAATATCAATACGCATGAAGGAGGAACTCACCTTTCAGGTTTTAGAAGAGGTTTGACCAGTACTTTAAAGAAATATGCAACAGACTCAGGAATGTTGGCAAAGGAGAAGGTGGAGATTGAAGGAGATGATTTCCGAGAAGGATTAACAGCAGTTGTTTCTGTAAAGGTTGCAGAACCTCAATTTGAAGGACAAACAAAAACAAAATTAGGAAATAGAGAGGTAACAGCTCCGGTGAGCCGATGTGTGTCGGAAATGTTATCGACTTATTTGGAAGAGCATCCTAATGAAGCAAAAACAATCGTACAAAAGGTAATTCTTGCAGCTAAAGCACGACAAGCCGCGAAGAAGGCTCGTGAAATGGTGCAAAGAAAAAATGTGATGACAGGATCCGGATTACCGGGGAAATTAGCAGATTGTTCCTCAAAAGATCCGGAAGAATGCGAACTATTCCTTGTCGAGGGAGATTCAGCGGGAGGAACGGCGAAGCAAGGAAGAGATCGGAACTTCCAAGCAATTATGCCTCTAAGAGGTAAAATTTTGAACGTGGAGAAAGCGATGCAACATAAGATTTTTGAAAATGAAGAAATCAAAAATATTTATACGGCATTAGGGGTGAAAGTTGGAACGGAAGAGGATTCCAAAGCTTTAAACATGGAGAAATTAAGGTATCACAAAATCATCATTATGTGTGATGCCGATGTGGACGGATCTCATATCGAGACGCTTATTTTGACTTTCTTCTTCCGTTATATGAAGGAAATGATTGAAAAAGGATATATCTATATTGCGACACCTCCATTGTATTTGGTGAAGAAAGGAAATAAACAGGCATACGCATGGGATGATGACCAAAGAGATCGCTTAATTCAAGAAATGAAAGGTTCGGGAACAGAAAGTTCTGTAAATGTACAGAGATATAAAGGTCTTGGAGAGATGAATGCAGAACAACTTTGGGAAACAACGATGAATCCTGAAAATAGAACCTTGCGCCAAGTAACCATTGAAAATGCAGTAGAATGTGATCAAGTATTTTCTATGTTGATGGGAGATGATGTCCCTCCAAGAAGAGAGTTCATTGAACAAAATGCTAAATATGCCAATATAGATGCATAAATAATGGATGCAAAAGAAAATAAAAGAGGCGAAAGCCTCTTTTTTTATTGAACAAAACTAAGTTTAGCAATAGGTACTTTTACGCGAACAAAACCAAAAGATATAACAGCGTCACGATCTTTAATTTCTTCTACGGTTCCCACTTGTTTAGAGCTAATAATTTTGACTTTTGATCCAACCTTAATTTTATGACGTTGGTGACGGTCCTTATTCTCCTTTTGGTTTACCTTTTTCTTTTTAGAAACAGGTTTTGTTTTTTTAGCTTCCTTTAACGCTTTCTTTTTTTCTTCTATTTTTGTTTTTTCAAGAGCAATATATTTCTCTACTTGTTCTAGCAATGGCTTGTTGATGTTTTTCTTTTTGGAACTTAATCGATATTCAGATATAAATTGAAGCATCTTTTTTCCGGCTTGTAGAGCTTGCTGATGCTTGTTTTCATTAGATCTTATTTTATCAAGCTTTGTTTCATATTTCTCCTTTTCTATAAGGTAATTTTCAAGAGCTTCTTGCATTTTTTCTTGTGATTGTAAATGTTCTTTATTTAAAGATGACAAATAGTTTTTTTCTTTTTGAACAGCACTCAATAATTTGTCCAAACGAACTTTTTTATTATCTAACTTTCTTTTGCTTTCTTCAATAATATCTTCGGGAATACCATTTATTTTAGCAACTTCAAAGGTAAATGAACTTCCCGGTTGACCTATAGACAATTGATATAAAGGTTGTAAAGTTTTTACATCAAAAAGCATACTTCCGTTGATCGCATTTCTTAACTGAGAAGCTTTCAGTTTAATATTATTGTAATGTGTTGTGATTACTCCAAAAGTCTTTTTATTGTATAATCGTTCAAAAATAACTTCGGCTAATGCTCCTCCAAAATCAGGGTCTGAACCGGCTCCAAACTCATCGATGAGTAACAAAGTTTTTCGATTGGATATTTCTAAAAAAAATCGCATTCGTTTAAGTCGGTAGGAGTATGTACTTAGTTCATTTTCAATAGATTGGTTGTCACCGATATCACTAAAAATATGTTGAAAAATAGAAACTCTACTATTAGGGTGAACAGGAATAGGAATCCCTGATTGTAACATAATTTGAAGTAACCCAACAGTCTTGAGAGTGATGCTTTTTCCTCCTGCATTCGGTCCTGAAATAACAAGCATTCTTGAAAATTTGTTCAGAATGATATGTTGAGGAATCGTTTTTTTATTAGAGTGGTTATTGTTTTCCCATAAAATCGGGTGATATGCTTCTATCAATTCAATATCTATTTCATCATTGATAGCAGGAATGTGACAATTAAATTCTAACGAGAATTTTGTTTTAGCATGAATGAAATCAAGTTCGGAAAGAACACGTTGATAAGATTTAATCAAATCCAGATG
>JALWLM010000309.1 GCA_027084145.1 Crocinitomicaceae bacterium
ATAGAACAGATGAAATTACAAAAAATCTCTTTTTTACTCTCTTTTATATTTGTTTTTAACACGATTGCTCGTGCAGACGAGGGAATGTGGCTTCCGTTTTTACTCGGGAGGAATTATGAAGATATGAAAAAACACGGGCTGCGATTATCTCCCGAAGAAATTTACTCAATTAATCAATCATCTATTAAAGATGCAATTATTTCTTTCAATGGTTATTGTACCGGTGAAGTTATATCTGACAAAGGATTGATTTTAACAAATCATCACTGTGGATACGAATCTATCGCTGAGGTTTCGACAAAAGAAAAAAATTATTTGGATAATGGTTTTTGGGCAAGAAATTATTCCGAAGAAATTCCTATAAAAGGCTTGTTCGCTACTTTTATTATTCGTATTCAAGATGTTACTGAAGATATTTTAAAAGAATTAAAAGAGAACATGACGGAAGATGAGCGAAATCAAAAAATTGCCGAACTTTCAAGAATTCTTAGTAAAGACGCTGTCAAAGGAACTCACTATACTGCTTCAGTTGAATCTTTTTTTGAAGGAAATGAGTTTTACTTATTTGTTAAAGAGCGTTTTAATGATGTACGCTTAGTTGGAACCCCTCCTCAATCTGCAGGAAAATATGGAGGAGATACGGATAACTGGATGTGGCCAAGACATACTGCTGATTTCTCGATGTTCAGAATTTACGCTAATAAAGACAATAAACCTGCTCAATACAGCCCTGAAAATAAACCTTTTCACCCGAGACACTCTCTTCCTATTTCTTTAAAAGGTGTGAAAGAAGGTGATTTTTCGATGATTTTAGGCTTCCCCGGGTCCACAGATAGATATTTAAGTTCTTGGGGAATTCAACAAGCGATTACATTAGAACAACCTAAACGTGTAGATATCCGTGCGGAAAAATTGCGTGTTATGAAAAAACATATGGACAAAGACACTGATGTTCGATTAAAATACGCATCAACATATGCTCAAGTTGCTAATTACTGGAAATATTTTATCGGTCAGACCAAACAAGTTAAAAAAAATAAAGTCATCGATAAAAAGAGAGCTTTGGAACGTCAATTTGCGGATTTTTGGGCAAAAGAAAACCAATCTTTCGATCCTTTAAAAGCTTTTGAAGATTATTACAATAGAACAAATAGTATTATCTTATTAAAAGCTTATCAATCGGAGTTTGTTTATTCCGTTTCTTCTAACCTTAATGCTTTTCGTTATAAATTTTGGGCTGATGCCATAAAAGAAGGAAAAACACAACGGGCAAACGCCATGCGTAATGTATTCAAACATCACGTAGAAAAATATTTTGAAGATGCGAATCTTGACATTGAAATCGAAATAATTAATTCGATTTTAAAAATGTACATTAAAGATATCCCTTACTCTCAACAAGGAGAACTTATTCGAAAAATTGCTAAACGCGGAGAAAAAGGCGTGGATAAATACACTAAAAAAATCCGCACGAAATCTATTTTCTTTAATCCTGATAAATTTAAAGACTTTGCGGAGAATCCCAGTTTAAAAAAGCTTGAAAAAGATCCTCTATATCGACTGGTTGTTGATATTAATAATGCTTATGAAAGAGCTTTTAAAGCTCCTGAAATAAAAGAGTTAACAGATAACCTGCATAAAGGGAAACGTTTATTTATCGCAGGGTTAAGAAAAATGAATCCTAACAAACTCTACTATCCGGATGCAAATTCTACACTTCGATTGACTTACGGAAATATCCTTCCTTACAGTCCTAAAGATGCTGTTCATTATGATTATAAAACAACAATCGATGGAATGATTGAAAAAGAAGATCCGGAAAACCCTGAATTTACAGTTGACCCGAGAATTAAAGAAGTTTGGAAAAACAAAGATTATGGACAATATGCTGAAAACGGAGTTCTTTATGTTAACTTTTTGAGTAACAATGATATTACAGGAGGGAATTCGGGCTCACCTGTGATTAACGGAGATGGTCATTTAATCGGTACTGCTTTTGATGGCAACTGGGAAGCAATGTCAGGTGACATTTTCTTTGAACCGAATATACAACGAACAATTTCATTAGATATTCGTTATACATTATGGTTAATCGATAAATGCTACGGAGCTGATAATTTGATTAAAGAAATGAAGTTAATTAAATAGTTAAATTAATTTAACAATAAAAAAATCCCGTATAGACAGCTTCTATACGGGATTTTTTATAATTAAACCAAAAACTAATTGATTGAGAAAATATTTTTGTCGGAAGGAACTTCTGTTTTTTGAAAAACAATCGTATCGATCAATTTAGCAACTTGTAACACGGATAAAGTACTTTTTTCTCCCTTAGTCCAATGTTCTCTTAATTTGTTTTTTGCATTTTCTATTGCCAATTCTCCGAAATTTAAACCTAAATTTTGCATATCGTGTTATTTTTTCGTGTTTGTTGACAGTATTTACGGAGAGAGATTAAATAAGTTTCAAAAATATATTTTAATTTTGTTTATGTTCTTTAATGAAGCCCTTCTAAAACAAATGAAACAATGGTTATATTATTCTTTTCCATTGTTTTTATTTTCCTATTCCCATGGTCAAAATATAACAAGGATTCTATTAAAACAAAACACTAAAATCCCTATTCCTTTTGCTAAAATTTATGCTCCCGACTTAAAAACAGGAACGATTAGCAATGAAAAAGGTCAGTTTTATCTACATGGCATATCAACTGTTTTTTCAGAAGATAAACAAGGTAATTATCTCCCTTTAATCCCTCAAAGTAAGTTGCAATCAACCATTAGTGCTGAAAAAATCACTGTTCTTTGTCTTTGAAAATATAAGATTCAAAGCCCTCTTCTTATCTATTCAATTTTTTTTTGAAAAAAACACTACTTTTTTGTAACTTTGCGGTCAGTTTTACTTATACTAATAGTGTAACTATTTTAACACAAAATCTATTTTATGAGACAGTTAAAAATTACCAAGTCCATTACAAATCGTGAAAGTCAATCATTAGACAAGTATTTACAGGACATTGGTAAAGAAGAACTCATCACAGCGGAAGAAGAGGTAGAATTAGCACAGAGAATTAAGGCCGGAGATCAAAAGGCATTGGAAAAACTAACGCGTGCGAACCTCAGATTCGTTGTTTCTGTTGCAAAACAGTACCAAAATCAAGGGTTGTCCCTACCCGATCTTATTAACGAAGGGAATTTAGGCTTGATTAAAGCCGCTCAGAAGTTTGATGAAACCAGAGGTTTTAAGTTTATTTCTTATGCCGTATGGTGGATTAGACAATCCATTTTACAAGCATTAGCAGAACAAGCAAGAATTGTTCGTTTACCTTTAAACCAAGTAGGGTCCTTAAACAAGATCAACAAAGCTTTTTCTCGTTTGGAACAAGAACTGGAAAGACCACCGTCAGCTGAGGAGTTGGCAGAGGCATTAGAAGTTTCCGAAGATAAAGTTAAGGAAAGCTTAAAC
>JALWLM010000310.1 GCA_027084145.1 Crocinitomicaceae bacterium
CACTAAGTGCAACTAAAAGGAATATTTTAAAAAATCGGCTCACTGGTTACAAAGTTAAATATTTAACACGGATTATCTTTTTTCTTCATCCCGAAAGTTTTCGGGAGGAAAAAATAAGCCCTAAGTTTTAACGCTCGATTTTTTATAATTAATGCCGTAGCAGGATGTTCGTTTTTTAGATAGATGTTTGTCGGCATTGATTATAAAAAATGAGCATCCGGGGTTGAAGGGGTGGAAGACCCCTTGGGCTTGTGTGTTGGGTTACACGGTGGTTTTCAGAAGTGCGTAATCACATTCGACAATCTTAGTGCGTAATCACAGGAAAAACAGCCTTGAGCCAAACGGCAGGGGCTTTGTGTGTCGGGTTCTCGCGAGCCGTCCTGCGAGTGGAGCAAAGGTGGCAGACAAGAAGTGTGAAGTATGAACACGTTGGATGGCATATGTACGCAATGCAATGGAGTACACAAGGCTACCTTACTGCCAGTCGGCAATAATAAAAAAAATCAGCCGTAGCCTGTAGCGACCCGCAGGCGAGCAAAATTACTGGTGGCGGTGGATTGTTTGCGACTGAATGGAATGCAATGTAAAGAAGTGGCAAGCAAGACAGAGTAGCCACCAATGAACGGAGAACGGAGCGTGTGGAAAAAAGCAAGAGACTGGAAAGATTGTGAGTGTGCGAACATTCTTGAAAGGAACGCTAAAAACAAGGGTGGAGCAAAGCGGAACTTGTATTACCCTTGTTTTTATGCTTTTTGGAACAAAGTGAGTACCGCAGAGAATACCGCTTTTCCTGTGATGGGGAGTGGAGTTTTACGGAACGGGGTGCGGGGGGAGATTATCCAAGTGGATGAAACATTTCTATTTGTTTACTCAAATTCTTCATATCTTTATTACGGTACTTTTCTATATTTCCAACATCTTTATATCCTGCTAAATATTGGGTTTTTCTTAGTCCGTATAAATCTATCCAAATACCTATTCTTGATTGTTTCAACTGTGTTAATCGCTTAATATGGATTTCGGGATTTTGTGCTTTGATTGTTTTTGCTAAGGTTTTTAACTGGTCGTGTAAACGTTGCTCTTTGTTACAATTTGGATGAAACAATTTATTGCTTTGTTCTGTGCTTGGTTTGTTATTTCTTCCTATTCCTCTAAAGTTGGTAATATAATCGTGAAAAGGGATGATTTGATGTGCTTCTAATTTTACTATTCTACTGTTTTTTCTTCTTGCTCCTCCGGGAACGCGTAAGGTGCCTTTTTCTAAATTTAGATCTGATAATTCTAAATTTATTAAATCTTGCTTATCCAATGCTTGAAAAATCATTAATCCTAACATCAATTTATTACTGTATTTAAAATAGCCGTGCTTGGTTTTGTCTTGATAATTAGAGTAAATTGAGCTTAGCTCGTCTTCTGTTAAAAGTAAAATTTGTTCTTGCGTTAAGCCTTTTATCCTGACGTTTAAAGCTACATTGTCGAGCTTTAAAAAATGGTAATAATGTTCTATTGCTCTAAGGGTTGTATTGATGCTTGTTTTTGATTTTTCTTGTTGTTGTAAATGTCCGATATAGTTTAACAGCTGATTGTATTTTAAGGTCTTATAAGTGAGTTTGTTTACTTTTAACCAAGTATCTAAAAGCCGTATTCTCATTATAAAATCCTTAATACATTTTTCACTGTAATACCTTTCTGTTAGCCATTTTTCAAAGTTTTTCATTTTTTTTCAATTGAAGAAAAAATTAGTGATTGTCAGCCATTAGTTCTTCATTAATTCTAACATAAATTTGTGTACTATCTAAGCGTTTATGACCTAAAAAACTTCCGATATATTCCAGTTCCATTCCTTGTTGTAAAAGATGCGTAGCAATACTATGTCTAAGACTGTGCAGGGTTGCATTTTTGGTTATTCCTGCTTTGTTCATCAATACTTTCAATCTACTGTTTAATTGACTTCCTGTTACTTGTGGCTTTTGTTTTCCGACTAATAAATATTTGCTTTCCGGGTTAATAACTTCCCTTGCAAACTCAATGTATTCTTTTAAATCTGTCATTACTTTTTTGCTCATTGGAACGTATCTGCTTTGATAGTTTTTGGATGGTTTTACATACAATAATCCTTTGTTAAAATCCAGTGCTGCAGGCTCTAAATTGATGCCCTCTTTGCTTCTTAATCCGCAACCGTAGTAAATACTTAGCATTGCTTTATCCATTAACCCTTGTGGTGTATTTTCTTCAATTGAAGAAAAAAGACTTTTAATTTCTGATTGGCTAAATATGGTTCTTTGGGCTCTGATTTCCTTTTCTACTACGATTTTACCGGTTACTAATTTTTGCTTTTTGGTGAGTTCTAAAAACTTGCTGTATCTGTTTATTACGTTTAAATGTCCTTGTATGTATTGTCTGCTGGCTTTGGTTTGATGTAAGTCTTTTATAAATTCTTCTATCTCTTTTTGACTGGGCTTTCTTTGGTTTAAATACTTGAAAAAATTATCCAACAACCTTACATATCCTTTGATGGTGCTTTCTGCATATCCTAATCTTACTAACCACAGCTTGAAGCTGTTCAATTCATTTTCTTTATCCATTTTAAACTATTTGAAGGGGGGTGCCTTGCGTTTTGGGATTTCTATTGAGGTACTGACTTAACTTGCTGATATTCTTTTAGTTTAGTGCCTCACTAACTTAACTGAGGTACTACTGAGGTACTGAGGTACTCACTTTTAATATCTTCAAGGGCTTTATCTAAGGCATTTGTGATATTATCTTTTAGATTTTGATACTCATTTTGGTTAATTATTTCATACTCAAAACCTGTTCTGTATTTGTTTCCTCCTATTATTTTGATGTATCCATAACTTTGTAAATCATATAAATATCTGCTTAATGTTTTGGGGTTAATTCTCATTTTAGCACGTAATTCTTTGGCATAAAAACTTTGTGTACCGCTCTTTTTTAAGTGTGCTTTAAGCACTTCCAAAAAATCCCTACACGCTTTTGTTAGTTCATCACTCTTTGCCAGTAGTACTGTTTTTAGTAGTTTGTTGGCTTGTTCTATATCTTCCAAAGTAGTTTCTATATAGTAATTTCCTTGACTGTCTTGTTTACGCTCTCGTTGGTATTGATGATAAAAAGTAACGGTTTCTATAAATGCTAAATAATGGGTATTTGTTCTCAAGGGTTTAAAAACAGTTTCGGGAATATTGAGTTTTGTAGCATAAGGATTAACCACTTTTACTTTTTCTAATAACCATTGTACATCCTTCAAAAATTCCCTGGCGTTATTCTCTTCTTGTCTGTTGATTTTACCTGCTGATATGTTTTGTTGGTATTGCATAATGGCTTCCTTTTGTTGTTTGCTGTTGTCTAAATAAATGAGTAAACTTCTATTGGCATTATCCTCATAAATCTTTTCTCTGGTGGTTGTTCCCGCCAAACAAATTGGACCTTCAACGG
>JALWLM010000311.1:0-1500 GCA_027084145.1 Crocinitomicaceae bacterium
CTTTCAGGAAATATAACATTGATTCGATAATGAAAAAAATAATTTTCTTACTCACATTTCTTTCATGCTTTTATCCAATAAAAGCACAAGACATCCATTTTGCTCAATCGATACAAACTCCTTTATTCATTAATCCTGCCGCATGCGGTGTTTTCAATGGTTGGGAACGAGTAATTATCAATTATCGAAATCAATGGCTGGGTAGTGCAACACAATTCCAAACAACAGCTATCTCTGCAGATGTCAATTTATTTAAAAATAAATATAATGACAGACCTTATATCGGGGTTGGTCTCCAATTTTTTAATGATATCGGAGGGGATTCTAAATTCGGGAATCAAACAGGTAGTCTTACAATAAGCGGTGTTCTCCCTTTCGGTAGAACAGGACACATGCTCTCTGTAGGAATACAAGGTGGTATCGGCTCAAGAAAAGCTTCTCTGGATAATGTCCATTTTTTATCTCAATGGAACGGAACAAACTTCGATCCAACACTATTTGGAGAATCGGAAATTGCTTCATTTAACTACATTGATGCTTCTACAGGCATTTATTACATCTATGATGGAGGACAAAACACTTTTCAACGAAATAATGATTTTACGCTAAAAATAGGTGCGTCTGTTTTTCACGTGAATCAACCGGAATTGACATTTGCAGGAGGAACAGCCGATCGGTTACACCGAAAATATGTGGCAAATATCGATATCGTTAAAGACATCTACAACAGTCCGTTTGCTATGGATATTTCCGCACTCCAATTTATTCAAGGGAAGCATACGGAAACTTTATTGGGTTTCATCTTGCGTTATAGGTTTATAAACGGAACCAAAATTACCGGATTTTCACAAGATGCTTACTTTGGGTTCGGTACGTATTACAGACACAAAGATGCTGTTATCCCTGCAATAATGATTGACTGGAACGGATTCCAATTCGGAATGACTTATGACTTCACTATTTCCGAACTAAGAAAAGCTTACGGAGGAGGTTCTTTAGAATTCTCTCTATCCTACGTAAATAGGCATCACGCACTATTTAAAACAAAACAACGTAGATTCTAATCTTTATTAGTTAATGCTTTAAATAAACGAATGATTCTCTTTCTAAAAAATAAGAATAATAAAATATAAGGAACCGCCATCAAATAGAGAATCCCATAATTAATATTTGTCCCAAAAGAAGATTCATCTACAACTTCCGAACTTTGCTCTGCCAACAATTTACATTGTGAACAACCTTGTCCATAAGAAAAATCAGCTATAAAGACAAGAACAAAAACCATAATTCCTATAAATATTTTTTTGTTCATACTATCACAAATCCACTTTCCAACATATTTGCCAATGCTACTTGAATATCTGGTGATAGTGTGTTTGCCTCATTTATCAAAAATATTCCTCACTGAGTGATAGCTTTTATCAAAATGCCTGGAAGCTCCTTGACTTGCAAAGTATTTCATTTTTTAAATGTTTTTATTTCCTTCGCAAAATCATCTAT
>JALWLM010000311.1:1510-3453 GCA_027084145.1 Crocinitomicaceae bacterium
TACTACAAAGATAAAGCGAATTATTAAATATTCATCCGATTCAATAAAATTAAAACAAATCATGTAATTTAAAATTCTAAAAAAACTGCCATTTTGACATTTAACAAAGAAAAATAACTACTTTTGCAGTAGAAGATTTATGAAGTAATAAAATGAGAGAATTTGAGGGTAAAATAATCGATGAAAGTCGTCAAGGACAAGCTACGATCATAGAACATACTGAAAAAAGCAACGGTAAAAAACTATATTTGGAAAGCTATGGCTGTGCGATGAATTTCTCTGATAGTGAAGTTGTTGCATCTATTCTTGCCAAAGAAGGATATCAAACAACCAATGATGAGTTAGAAGCTGATGTTATTTTAATCAATACTTGCTCTATACGTGATAATGCGGAACAAAGAGTACGTAGAAGATTAACCAATTTTAAAAAACGTAAACAACAACAACCGGGATTAATTGTAGGTGTTCTTGGTTGCATGGCAGAAAGATTAAAGAACAAACTTTTAGATGAAGAAAAATTAGTCGATATTGTTGTAGGACCTGATGCTTACAGGAAACTTCCCGAATTAATTACCGAAGTTGAAGGAGGGCAAAAAGCTGTTAATGTACTTCTTTCAAGAGAAGAAACTTACGCAGATATTTCCCCTGTTCGATTAGATGATAAAGGGGTCAGTTCTTTTGTTTCGATTATGCGAGGTTGTGATAATATGTGCTCATTTTGTGTGGTCCCGTTCACAAGAGGAAGAGAACGTTCTCGTGATCCTGAAACCATTGTAAAAGAATGTAAAGAATTATTTGAAAACGGATATAAAGAAATCACACTACTTGGGCAAAATGTAGATTCTTATCGATGGAACATGACTTCGAAAGGTGAAATTAAAGATGCCTCAAAACCTACAGTAAATTTTGCTCAATTATTAGCAATGGTTGCAGAAATACATCCTGATTTAAGGATTCGTTTCTCAACGTCTCATCCAAAAGATATGACAGACGAAGTACTTGAAACCATTGCTAAATATGAAAACTTATGCAAATACATCCACTTACCTGTACAATCGGGAAATTCAAATGTCCTAAAAAGAATGAACAGAGGGTACACAAGAGAATGGTATCTTGAAAGAATTGATGCTATTCGAAAAATTATTCCTAACTGTGCCATCTCTACCGATATTATTGCGGGCTTTTGTGGAGAAACTGAAGAAGAACATCAGGATACACTTTCTTTGATGGAAGAGGTCCAATTTGATTTCGCTTACATGTATAAGTATTCGGAACGACCTAAAACATTGGCAGAACGACGATTTGAAGATGACGTTCCCGAAGAAGTCAAAGGAAAAAGATTAGCAGAAATCATACAGTTACAACAACAACATTCTCTTAAAAAAAATAAACAATATATCGGTCAAACCCATAAAGTTTTAGTAGAAGGCTTTTCAAAACGTTCGAAAGAACATTTATCGGGAAGAAATGATTACAATGTCAAAGTTGTTTTTCCTAAAAAACAAGCTAAAATTAAAGACTACGTGATGGTGAAAATTACAGATTGTACGGCAGCCACACTAATGGGAGAACTTATTTAAGTAATAATATGGACATTCAACAAATCAAACAACGTTTCGGAATTATTGGGAACTCTGACGGACTAAATCGGGCTCTTGAAATCGCAGCTCAAGTTGCCCCTACTGATATTGCCGTCATTGTTACCGGAGAAAGTGGAACGGGAAAAGAAATTATCCCTCAAGTGATTCATAGTTTGAGTCATCGAAAACACAATCAATACATTGCTGTAAACTGTGGGGCAATTCCAGAAGGAACAATCGACTCCGAATTATTCGGACACGAAAAAGGGGCTTTTACAGGAGCAACAAGCTCCCGAAAAGGTTATTTTGAAGTTTGTAACGGAGGAACTATTTTCTTAGATGAAGTAGCAGAACTCCCTTTGC
>JALWLM010000312.1 GCA_027084145.1 Crocinitomicaceae bacterium
AAAGGTTTAAAGGATTTTAATAAAGGATTAAGAGATAATTAAAAAAAAATAACTTAAATTTGCGAAACTTTTCCTTTTTAAAAGGAATAAGGCTAAATTGAATTAGAGTATAAATAAATAAAGATTAGGTAAAATGGCACACCCTAAAAGAAAGACGTCTAAAACAAGACGGGATAAGAGAAGAACACATGTAAAGGCGGAAGCAAAGAATATTGCAACGTGTCCAACAACAGGACAACCGCATCTTTTTCACCATGCGCACTGGCATGAAGGGAAACTTTATTATAAAGGGAAAGTTGTAGCTGAAAAAGAAGTTGCAGTATAATTATTGATTCCATTTTTTCTTAATGAATGTTGGAATAGATATCCTTGGAGGTGATTTTGCACCTGATTCAAATATTGGTGGGGCAGTTCTAGCCAATAAAGAATTAAAAGGGATATGTAAAATTTCTCTGATAGGCGATCGAGATGAAATCTTGAGTAGCCTTTCTTCTTTTGGTGCAAACCCTGATGATTTTGAAATTGTACATGCTCCTGATAAAATCACAATGCATGATCATCCGACAAGAGCACTCACTCAAAAACCGAATAGTTCTATAGCGGTAGGCTTTGATTTATTGTCGAAAGGAGAAATTGATGCTTTTGCCAGTACAGGAAACACGGGAGCTATGCTGGTAGGCTCAATGTTTAAAATAGGAACAATACCAGGGGTAATCAGACCTTGTATAACATCTACACTACCTGCAATTGATGGAGCAAAATCGATTTTATTGGATGTAGGATCAAATGCAGATTGTAAACCGGATGTTTTATTTCAATTTGCGGTGTTAGGGAGTCTTTATTCAAAAAATGTTTACGGAATAGAACAGCCGAGAGTAGCACTTTTAAATATTGGAGAGGAAGAAGGAAAAGGAAATCTATTAACGCAGGCAACATATAAATTATTAAAAGAAACAAATGAAATCAACTTTATAGGTAATATAGAGGGAAGAGATTTGTTTTTTGGAAAAGCAGATGTTATTGTCTGTGATGGTTTTACAGGGAATATTGTACTGAAAGAAGCAGAAGGAATTTATACCTTGATGAGAAAAAGAGGTATAAGGGATGAATATTTTGACCGGTTTAATTATGAAAATTACGGAGGAACACCGGTTTTAGGTGTAAAAGGAAATGTGATTATCGGTCATGGAATATCGAATGATATTGCAGTGAAAAATATGCTTTTACACTCATATGAAGTTGCAACATCTAAATTAGCAACAAAAATCAACGAAACATTTAATTAAAATGAATAATAAAATTAAAGCAGCTATAACGGGGGTTCATGGCTATTTACCGGATTTTGTTTTGGATAATAAAAAATTATCTGAAATGGTGGATACTAATGATGAATGGATAACGACAAGAACAGGAATAAAAGAAAGAAGAATTCTTAAAAACGGAGGGGCGGCTTCGGACATGGCAACAGAAGCAGTTAAGGGCTTGCTTGAAAAAACAAGCACAAAGGCAGAAGATATCGATTTAATTGTAGTAGGAACAGTAACGGCGGATTATCCTTTTCCAAGTACCGCTAATATTGTTTGTGATAAAGCAGGTTTGAAGAATGCTTTTGGATTTGATATTAAAGCAGCATGTTCAGGTTTTATTTATTCAATTTCAACAGCAGCCCAATTTATTGAAACAGGTAAATACAAGAAAGTAATTGTTGTAGGAGTAGATATGATGTCTTCTATTATTGATTATGAAGACAGAACAACATGTGTGATTTTCGGAGATGGAGCAGGAGCTGTTTTATTGGAACCTAATATAGAAGGATATGGAGTGCAAGATTTTATTTTACGAAATGATGGTGAGGGAAGAAAATATTTGGTCCAACCGGCAGGAGGGTCTAAGAATCCGGCTACAATAGAGACCGTAGAAAAAAGAATGCACTTTGTCAAACAAGAAGGAAAGCAAGTTTTCAAATTTGCGGTAACAAACATGGCAGAAGTCTCTGCTGAGATTATGGAAAAAAATAATCTTACATCGGAAGATGTAGATTGGTTAGTACCTCATCAAGCTAATTTAAGAATTATTGATGCTACAGCAAACCGAATGGGGCTAACTAAAGACAAAGTGATGATTAATATTGAAAAATATGGTAATACAACCGCAGCAACCTTGCCTCTTTGTTTATGGGACTATGAAAAGCAATTAAAAAAGGGAGACAACTTGATTTTATCAGCTTTTGGAGGTGGCTTTACTTGGGGGGCTGTATATTTGAAATGGGCATATAATTCATAAAAAAAAGGTAAAATTATTTTTTAGTATAATAAGGATAATTATATTTGAACTAATATAAAACTTTAGATATGAACTTAAAGGAGATACAAGATTTAATAAAATTTGTTGCAAAGTCAGGGATTGGTAAAGTTGAAATAGAACAAGAAGACTTTAAAATAACAATTCAGGCAGCAAAAAAAGAAAAGGCAGAAAAACAAGTGATTGTTCAACCTGCAGCGACGGCAGCAATGCCTGCACCTACACCTCAAGTAACTACTCCTGCAGCGACACCACAACAGGTAGCAGAAAGTAAAAAAGAGGAAAGTACAGATGATGCTAAATATATTACAATTAAATCCCCGATGATAGGGACATTCTACCGCTCTCCTTCTCCTGATAAGCCACCATTTGTTTCCGTTGGTGATACCATCAAAGAAGGTGATACCATTTGTATCATAGAAGCAATGAAGTTATTTAATGAAATTGAAGCAGAAGTAAGTGGAAAAATTGTGAAAGTATTGGTTGATGATGCTACTCCGGTAGAATATGACCAACCGTTATTTTTAGTTGACCCATCTTAAAAATAAAACATCATGTTTAAAAAGATATTAATAGCCAATAGGGGAGAAATCGCTATGCGGGTTATTCGAACCTGTAAAGAAATGGGTATTAAGACGGTTGCTGTATATTCCACTGCAGATAAGGAAAGTTTACCTGTTCGATTTGCAGATGAAGCAGTTTGTATAGGTCCTGCCCCTAGTTCCGAATCTTATTTGTCGATACCTAATATTATAGCAGCTGCAGAAATTACAAATGCAGATGCCATTCATCCCGGATATGGATTTCTTTCTGAAAATGCTAAATTTTCCAAAGTTTGTAGAGAACACGGTATTAAGTTTATTGGTGCTACTCCCGAACAAATAGACGGAATGGGGGATAAGGCAAGTGCAAAAGCAACAATGATTGCTGCTGGTGTACCTTGCATACCGGGTTCAGAAGGTATTTTAAAAGATATTAAGGAGGCCAAAAAAGTTGCTAAAAAAATAAAATATCCGATTATTCTTAAAGCAACTGCCGGAGGAGGAGGAAAAGGAATGAGAGTGGTATGGAAAGAAGAGGAATTGGAAGCTGCTTGGGATGCAACAAGACAAGAAGCCGGTGCAGCATTTGGAAATGATGGTATTTATA
>JALWLM010000313.1 GCA_027084145.1 Crocinitomicaceae bacterium
CCTTATCAGCACGTTTACCTTGTTCAAGTAGAAATTCTCCTTTTTTATATTCTTTTTTTGAGAATGATTTCTTAATAATCTTAATATCCGAATTGTTTATTGTTATATATTCTGATAAGCTTTTTATCAATTTTTTCATTAATTTTATGTGATTTTCTCGGTTTGTTCTTATTATGCACAAGCTACCTGCCCCGATTGCATTAAGTGCAATGTTGTGCATATTTCATTATTTGATTTCTCCATTTATCTGGAAAATATGGCATTTTAAAATAAATATGGGCAAGGTCTTTTAGAAATGGAAATCCTGCTTTATCGGTTCTGTAATTGTAACGAAATTCAGTTTTTCTTTTTGCAACTTCTTCTTTAAATCCTTCAAAACTTAACTCTTCATTTAATTCTTTATACATTGAGAGTTCATGTTGGTATCCGTCATTAAATCGGGGATTAGAGAATAATTGTTCTTCCAAATCAACATCTTTGTTTTCAATTAAATTCTTGGATTCAGAATCAATACCATGATGGGGTGTAAATATACCTAAGTCGATTTTATTGTCAATTATGAATTTGCGAAGATTATCATATTCATCTTTCAAGTCAAATATTGCGACATACTCCATAATAACAGCTAAAAGAGGGCTTGTAGAATCAGAGTAATAAACAGGTTTTTCTTTGGTCAAGATAAAGCGGATTACACTTTCATAATTATTGTTTGCATCTGGCAGCCTATCATATTTCTCTTTACCGTTTATTATGTATCCTATAACACCTTTTAAATAGTTTACAGCACTATCTTTATCTTCAACGGATATAAACAAGTTTAAAATATCAATAATCGGGATTGAGTTAATATCTACAAGCGGACGTTTTGAAACGCTATTTGCATTGATTATAGATGCCAAATTTTGAATTGATTCCTTTATTAGTTCAGAATTATAATACTTTATAACGTTTAATGCAAAACAAAAATATTCTAAATATTCAAATGTCCTTTTCGTATAACCAACTTGCTCATATCTTCCTGAATGTTCTGAAGACAGTCCGTTTGGAATTATTGCAATATTTAATGTTCTGTGGAAATATTCTGATAAAACTTCAAAATAAAAATTGAAAGTTTGAGTAAAATATTCAATAACTCTTCTATCTTCTTCAAGTTTATTTTTTAAAATCCAATACCAGTATCGAATAATTAAATGTGTCAAATATCGTTTTGCTATATCTAAATTATTATATTCATTTTTTGTTTCTGTGTAAATCACAAATGAAACAAGCTTCATTGTTTCAAATAGTAAAATCCATTCTCTTTTTTTACTATTTGTTCCTTTCCACCCAACCCATTCATTTTTATTGAATAATATATCTAATAATTCTATAAAGTCAAGTGATACATTATTGGCTGCATTAAGATTAATTAAGACCCGATTGAAAAGTTTTGTTGTTTTTCTATCCGTAAGAAGATAAGCCCCAAATAAATATTCTGAGAATAAATCCGTTAATTTTTCTATTCCCCATCTGTCATATTCAATATTTTCGTTTTTTGGAAATTCTTGTTCTATAAAACCATTATAGACATCACGGATTTTGCCCTTTACGACTCCATTATGAACTAAAACAATTTTCTTAGGAAGTGTATCGAAATTCGGATAATCTGTTTTAAATTCAACTCTTTTTGCTTCTGTAAGTGATTGTTGTATCCCATAATCTTTATAATATGTGTCCTTAGAAACATCTCTATCACTACCTCCTTTTAACTCAAAATAGAACCTTTTTTTTATTCCATAACTTACATCATCATTATCAACAAAAATATCATTGCCAATTGCCACAACATCTTTTCCAAATTCTTGCAATCCTTTATTCTCTGTTGGCTTTGAAAGAATCTCAAAACCTAATGATGTTAGCAGAATTGGAAAAATACGGTTTAATTCCCCTTCTTCTGTCAATGACTCTAAATACTCTTTTACTATTAAAGGTTTTGTGTCCATTATAAGATATTAAGATTATGTTCGAATAAATCAGGATTAATATAAGCATTCCTATCAACAAGCATACTTGATTGAATTGTTGCTAATGGGAAAATCCTTCCATTTCCTATTTTTGATGAGTTTCCCCTTACAATTATTACTGATTTGCCAAAGAACTGAAAAAATGTTCCTTCCCCTTTATCAATATCTTTCATGCTTTTGGCTTGCTCTTCTCTTTCTAATCTGTAATACAGTTCCATTAAATCCTTTTCATTCTCAATCGGGTCAAGGTCGTTTATTGAGGTTTTTAACTTTTTTAGTTCATAATACTTATCTAATGCTTCCGTAATAGGTTTTAGAAAACCTTTATCTTTTTTGCTATCTGAAAGTTCTTTTTTTATTAGTTCATATAGGGTTTCGTGATATGAATTAAATACCTTGTGAGCTAATTCATTTTGCAGATGTTTCACAACTTCACTGTGCTTTGAGTTTCGTAAAGGCAAAAGAACAGGTAGTAGTTTATCTATTGCAAACGGGTTAACACAAAGACTGTGAATAGCATTTATTTGATGTTCTTTTTCTTCCAGCTTTAAAAAATTTACTCTATAAATTTCAAGGCTTTGGCTTAGAATTATTTTTACACCCAATATTGCCCATGCCAAATCGTATTTAAACAAATCCAAAATTAAATCTTTTGTTTTTTCTTGGCTATTTTGCCATGCATGGTGTAATCCGTCTCTGAAATTGTGTATTGGAAATTGATAGCTTGGTCTTGATTTGTAGTGCTGAATAATGAAGTCAAAAATATATTTAGGCTCTTTAAAATGGTAAAAGAAGTGTTTTAAAATGTTAATATTCTTTGTTTTCGTAATATACACCCATAATAAATTATACTTTTCTGCCTCATATTCGTTTAGAGAATATGTTATGTGATGAAATACATTATTCGCAATTTCAACTGTTCCTTGTTTGATTAAATCAATCAAATATTTAAAGCATTTTTCTTTTATTTCTTTTGGTGTATTTGAATGCTCTATTAGTCGAGTTATAAAATATGCTTGTTCCGATGAAATATCTTTATCTGAATAATCTATAGGCTCAATAGCATTAAAGGCTTGTTCTACATCTTTTTCATTACGATAATCAAGCCGTCCTAAGGCGATAAAACTTTCTAAGGGGTTACTTTCCTTTAAAGAAATAGCTTTATTTAAAGCCTCAACATCATTTGCATTGTATAGGCTTATAAGTAAATGAGCTATTATTCTGACAGGTACATTTTTGTCATAAAACAAGTTCAAAAGTTCATTTGCATTGTCTTTATTAATGTTTGCATAATCTCTTAAAAAATTTACGACATAACTATTGGCGTGCTTTATATCCCACATTGTTATACAAACATCTGCAATCTCTTTAATTGAATATTTTGAATATGGTAAATATAAAAAGAAAATTCGTTCAAAATTATGCAGGTGTCGTTCTCTACTATCT
>JALWLM010000314.1 GCA_027084145.1 Crocinitomicaceae bacterium
CAACTTCAGGGACTTATACCGTTACACAGACTGTTTCAGGATGTTCATCAACATCATCACCGATTACGGTAACTGTAAACCCTTTACCTCCGGTAACAGCTAGCGCATCTCCAACATCGATTTGTTCTGGAGATAACTCAACGTTAACGGCAAGTGGAGCGACAACGTATACTTGGGATAATGGTCTTGGTGCAGGACAATCTCATACAGTTACACCAACATCCACAACAACTTATACGGTAACGGGGACCGATGCAAACGGATGTACGAATACATCGAGTGTAGCGATAACGGTAAATCCAACACCAACAGTGACAGCAAGTGCATCTCCGATGATAATATGTGTAGGAGAAAGCGCAACATTAACAGGTGGAGGTGCTATGACATATACTTGGGACAATGCTTTAGGTGCAGGACAGACGCATACGGTATCACCAACATCAACAACGACTTATACAGTAACAGGAACAGATGCGAACGGCTGTACGGGATTAGATCAAGTAACAATAACCGTGAACCCTATGCCATCTGTGATTGCATCAGGGAATAATTTACTCTGTGAAGGAGAGAATTTAGAACTTTATGCATCACCAAACGGAATGAATAGTTATAGCTGGACAGGACCGGGTGGTTTTTCTTCATCAGAGCAATCTCCGGTGATTAATAATGTAGGAACTACAAATTCAGGGACATATACAGTAACCGTATCAGCTCCGGAATGTTCTCTACCTATTACCCAGACTGTAGATGTAACTGTAAATCCAACACCTATAGCAATAGCGGGTACGGATACTTCCATTTTGATAGGACAATCAGTTATGCTGTCAGCATCAGGAGGAGGTAGTTATCAATGGATTCCTGCAGATTATTTAGATTGTTCAACTTGTCCAAATCCTGTAGTTACTCCGGAAAAACCCGGAACGATGATTTATTGTGTTGAAGTGACAAATACTTATGGCTGTCTGGATACGGCTTGTGTGAAGATTGAAATTGATTGTGGTGAATTGTTTATCCCAAATACTTTCTCTCCGAATAATGATGGAAATAATGACTTCTTATGTATTTACGGTCATGAATGTCTATCGGAAGTCAATTTCTTAATATTTAATCGTTGGGGAGAATTAGTGTATCGTTTTAATGCTCCCGATGATTGTTGGGACGGTACTTTTAAGGGGAAAGAATTAAATACAGCCACATTTGCATATACATTACAGGCAACAACCTTGTCGGGAGAAATTATTAAAAAGAGGGGGAACATAACGTTATTAAAATAAGAAAACAATGAGAGGGACGATAATTTTTTTATATTTCATATTGTTCAATAGTATTCTGAATGCTCAAGATATTCATTTCTCACAATTTTATATGAATCCATTGTTACAAAATCCGGCAATGGCAGGAGTTGGAGATGATTTTAGAGCTATTATACAGTATAGAAGTCAATGGCAGACATTTTCTCCATTCAAAACATTTTCTGTTTCTACGGATACAAAGATGATAAGTGAAGATATGATGAGAAGAAAAAAAGGTTTTTTGGCAATGGGTGTCAATTTTTTCTCGGATCAATCTGGAGATATAGGATTGAGAACAATTCAAGGGGCTTTGTCATTGGCTTATCATTTAAAAATAAATTCAACTCAAACAGTTGGTTTGGGGATTCAAGGAGGTTTCTTTAATCGAAGTATTGCTCCCGATGATATTTCTACGGGAAGTCAATATATTGGATATTATGATGAATCATTACCGACAGGAGAGTATATTGAACAATATTCTTTTATTAAACCGGATGTAGCTACCGGAGTGGTATGGTCTTACGAAAGTGGTAAAGGGAATAGAGTCGTAATGGGACCAAATATTAAAGCAAATGCTGGTTTTGCAGTTTATCACTATCATCGTCCTAATTATTCTTTTATAGCAAATGCTACGGATAAATTGCATCCTAAATTTGTTTTTCATGGAGATGCAACAATACCCATATCAAATTCAAAGATTGGTGTAAAACCCAGTTATGTATTTTATAAACAAGGAGCTTTTCAAGAATTATTAATCGGTTCATTAATCGGTTATATATATAGTGAAGGAACTAAGATGACCGGTTTTATTGCAGAAGGTTCATTATTCTTAGGGGCTCATTATCGAGTAGGAGATGCTCTTGTAAGCTCATTATTGGTTAAATACGGAAATTTTGTAGTCGGATTAAGCTATGATTTTACAACATCAGATTTGAATAAAGGTTATAGGGGTACGGGAGCATTTGAAGTTTCATTAAAGTATATTGCCTCAAGTCCTTTTTCTTCAAGCGGGTATAAAGTAAAATTCCGATAGTTGAAAAAAGCATATAAAATTTTCAGATTATTTTTTTAGATGAAATTGAATGATAACTTCATTGAAGTTAAATGTAACTAAAATTCAATTTTATTTCTTATTTCCGTATCCCATTTGACAGGAAGGATTATCTTTGTGGCAATATTAATTTACTCGGGTGGCGGAATTGGTAGACGCGCAAGGTTGAGGGCCTTGTATCCATTAGGATGTGTGGGTTCGACTCCCATCCCGAGTACAAAATTTTAAAATTTATATGTTATGGATCAAATGATAATGATGATATTGATATTTGTGGTTTTTTATTTCTTTATGATTAGACCGCAAATGAAAAGACAAAAAGAACTAAAGAAATTTAGAGAAAATTTAGCGGTTGGAGATAAAGTAGTCACAATAGGAGGTATCCACGGAAAAATACTGGAGGTAGCAGAATCTACGGTATTATTAAGTTGTGAAAATGCTAAGTTGCGAGTTGATAAATCAGCTATTGCAATGAATGCAGATGATAAAATCCCGGCAGCTTAGAGAAAAAACGAATTATTTTTGAGCGATTTTTTTGTACTTATTTGTTTCGTTGAATAACAAATAACTTTGATTTTCAGGAAAGCAAATCATAAAATCAACACGTCGATTACGTTGTTTATCTTCTTCTGTTTTCTCTTCTAAACTAATGGGAATTGTATTGCTATAACCTTTGTAGCACATTCTTGAAGGCTGAATGCCCGATTGAATTAAATATCGATAAACATATTTTGCTCTTTTCTCACTGATTCGTTGACTCGGGCCACAACAAACATGTCCTCTTATTTTTAATGTCCAATCGGGATGATTTTTCATCTCTTCGCTTAAATAATCTAAAATATAAAGGTAGTTAAGGTCTATTTTAGTTTCGCTTCCGGTATAATAAATTTTATAAGGAAAGTAAATACAATTAGTGTCTTTTTTTTGCCCATGGGATAGAAAAGACAAGAACAAAAAAAATAGAATGACATATTTTCTCATATACAAGATAACAAACCTATAATATGAATACGTTTATTTTAAGTAAAAGGCTTCTCTTTCCTTATTTATGATCGAAAATAACGTAACAATGGTTAATCAAA
>JALWLM010000315.1 GCA_027084145.1 Crocinitomicaceae bacterium
ATAATATAAACATCTTCTTCTGCAATATAATACTCGGAAACAACATTTCCGGCAGCATCTTTTTTAACGGCATAAACTTTACCTATAATGGAAGCTCTACCTCCTTCTCCTTCTACCTTTTTACAGTAAAAAAGTAAACTCATAAACATCAAAAAAACAACTATCTTTTTCATAACTTTTATTTAAAAAAACAACTTTAAGACAATAGAATACGTCCCTAAGTTACAAAATATTATATAAATTCATTTTTTTTTTTTTAATTTTACTAAATTACGTCAAATTTTATTTCACTATGAATAAATTCATTAAATTTTATTTTTTCATCATACTAATCATTTTACCCGAAATTTCTTCTGCACAAGTAATTATCAATGAATACTCCTGTTCTAATATTTCAGGTTACACAGATAATTTTGGAGAAAATGAAGACTGGGTTGAACTATACAACACCTCATCTTCACCTGTAGATCTTTCGGGGTATTATCTATCGGATAAAGCAAGTAATTTATTAAAATGGCAAGTTCCGTCCGGAGTTTCTATTCCCGGTAATGGTTATCTAATGGTCATTGCATCCAAACGAAACACAGTGTCAGGTAATGAGTTACACACTAACTTTAATCTGAAGCAGACAAGTGGAGAGTGGATTATTTTGACCAATACCTTAGGAAATGTTGTTGACTCTTTAAAAATCGTCCATTTAACCAAGTCAAATCATTCTGTAGGACGCTCCACGAACGGTGCTCCTGATTGGAAACTTTTCACAACACCAACACCTAATGCAGCAAATACCGGTGCTCAAAACTTCTATACTCCAAAACCTGTTTTAAGCTTGGCTCCGGGTTTTTATTCAGGCGCACAAACGGTTACAATAACATGTGCAGATCCTACTGCAACAATCTACTATACAACAAATGGAGATACTCCTGATAACACATCTAATGTTTACTCGGGCCCGATCACAATATCTTCTACTACGGTATTAAGAGCCATTGCTTATGGTAGTAACTTACCTAGTTTCATCGAGACAAATTCTTATTTCATAAATGTTACGCATACCGTTCCAGTCGTTTCTGTTTGCAGCAATGGTGTTTATGATTTAATTGCTAATGGTAATCAATGGCTTGGAAATCGAATAGGTTCCTTTGAGCTATTTGAAGAAGACGGAACTTTTATTGATGAAGGACAAGGCGATTTTAATAAACACGGAAATGATTCTTGGGCTTATCCGCAAAGAGGTTTCGACTTTATAATGAGAGATCAATTCGGCTATAATGATGACATAGAACATCAAATTTTTCCTGAAAAATCAAGGACTAAATTCCAACGATTGATATTGAAATCGGGGGCAAGTGATAATTACCCTTTTGAAACAGGCGGGGCTCATATTAGAGACGCTTTTATACATACTTTATCTCTAAGATCAAATATGCTCTTAGATGTAAGAACATGGCGCCCTTGTGTGGTTTATCTAAACGGTCAGTATTGGGGAGTATATGAAATAAGAGAAAAAGTTGATGATCATGACTTTACAGACTATTATTACAATCAAGATAAATTCAATTTATATTTTCTAAAAACATGGGGGGCTACGTGGGAAGAATACGGTGCTCCAAATGCACAACCGGATTGGGATAATTTATATAATTATATCATGTCCAACAATATGGCACCCGGTCCCGCATTCACTTATGTTCAATCCCAACTAAAATGGAAATCTCTTTGTGACTATTTTATGTTTAACTCATACGTAGTGAATCAAGACTGGCTGAACTGGAACACCGCTTGGTGGAGAGGATTAAACCCGAATGGTCAAAAAAAGAAATGGAGATACACTCTTTGGGACATGGATGCTACCTTTGGTCACTACATTAACTATACGGGTATTCCCGATCCTACTGCTAACGCCGACCCTTGTAATGCCGAAAATTTACCTAATCCAGGGGGGCAAGGGCATACGGATATCTTGTCAAAATTAATCAATGAAAACCCGAATGTAGAACAATATTATGTTTCACGATATATCGATTTAGTAAACACCACTTTTTCATGTACTTACATGATTAGCCTCTTGGATAGCATGGTTAATGAGATTGCTCCCGAAATGGCTGCTCACACCGCAAAATGGGGTGGATCCGTAGCAGGATGGCAAGCCAATGTTCAAGCATTAAGGGATTTTATTAATCTAAGATGTACGGCTTTAGAACAAGGATTAATTGACTGTTATAACTTATCAGGCCCTTATAATGTTGTATTTGACGTTAATCCTCCAAACTCGGGAACCATTAAAGTCAATTCCATTTGGCCTCCGACTTATCCTTGGGCTACTTCCTATTACGGAGGAATTAACACCAATGTGATTGCTACACCTAACACAGGTTATACTTTTAGTCATTGGACATATAATACAGGTCCCATGACTAATCCTAATACGGAAGACACCAACAGTATTAATATAACAGGTGTGGATACTATCGTTGCTCATTTTATACCGATGAACCCTGACATTGACGGAGATGGTATTACAAACGATGACGAAACAAACATTTACGGTACAGACCCGACCAATCCTGATACAGATGGTGATGGAATTGATGACGGAGTTGAAATCAATAATGGTACAGATCCTCTTGACCCTTGTGATCCGGATAGTTCCGGAGCATTATGTGACCCTGATAATGACGGAGTCAACAATGGAGATGAAACAACCGCAGGTACTGACCCCAATAATCCGGACACAGACGGAGATGGGTTTACAGATGGAGAAGAAATTAATGGCGTTGATGACCCTTCAACTCCTAATGTTCCGTCAGGAACGAGCAACCCTCTAGATCCTTGTGACCCTGATAACACGTTACCGGGATGTCAAAACGATACAGATGGAGACGGATTATCTGATGCACAAGAAAATATGCTCGGAACAGACCCTAACAATCCCGATTCAGATGGAGATGGAATTGATGACGGAGTTGAAATCAATAATGGTACAGATCCTTTAGACCCTTGTGATCCAAATAATTCTCTCGATGCTTGTATTACGGGAATTCATATTCCTACAGGTTTCTCGCCAAATGGAGACAATCATAATGACATTTATTCAATCATCGTAGGAAAAGATATTGCAGAAATTACATTTTCGATATGGGATAGATGGGGAAATCGCATTCTAAAAACATCTGATAAAGACTTTAAATGGGACGGAACATTTAAAGGTGTCTCTTGTAATGCCGGAATATACGCTTATATGGTCGAAGTAAGCTATACGGACGGAAGAAAAGAAACCCTTTCAGGAAATATAACATTGATTCGATAATGAAAAAAATAATTTTCTTACTCACATTTCTTTCATGCTTTTATCCAATAAAAGCACAAGACATCCATTTTGCTCAATCGATACAAACTCCTTTATT
>JALWLM010000316.1 GCA_027084145.1 Crocinitomicaceae bacterium
TCTTTAGAAGAATTAAAAAAATTTTATAACGAAAACAAATTAAAATATAAAAACGACAAGGGAGAAATTCTCTCTTTTAAAGATGCTTTAGAAAAAGTAAAAAAAGATTATGCAGCGGAAAATCTTAAAAAAGAGGCAATTTTTGCCTATAAAAAGTTAAAAGCCAATAAAAATAATTATAAAATAATAACTATCGAAGACGTAAATTCTGTTATTCCTGCACAAAAAATGAATGAACTTATTAAAAACGGAATATTAAAACCTTTTATTTACAATAACGAATATGTTACAGCTAAACTTTTAGAAGAGATAAAACCAAAACCTCTTCCGTTTGAAAAAGCAAAATCATATGTAATAGAAACTCTTTTAAAAATAAAAGAAGATAAAGCATTAAAAACACTTTCTGAAAAAGAATATAAAATATTTAAAGGCAAAGAGACAGGATTTATTACAAAATATGATATAAATAAAATTAAAGATTTATCACCGACTATGGCCGCTCAGTTTCTACAGGCATTGTTTATTTCACAAAATCCAAATCATTATGTATTAATTCCTCAAAATAATCCTAAAATTTCAGTTCTTTACAGAATTAAGGAACAAAAATTGCTTAATAATAAAGAATATCAAAAACATAAAAAACTTGTACAACAGAGTGTTGCATCAACTCTTCAAGAAGAATTAATCCAAAATCTTCTTACAAGTTTAGAACAAACCTATAAAATTAAACAATATATTAAATTAAAATAAGGAAAAGCCATTGAGAACTATTTTAGCCATAGATATAGGAAGTGCAAAAACAGCTGCGGTAATAGCAAACTATGACAAAGAAAAATCGGAATTGTCCATAAGCGGTGTTGGAATTACCGCTTCTAAAGGAATAAAAAGAGGAACTATAGTAAATATAGAAAATGCCGCTAAGTCTATAAAAGAAGCTTATCTTGACGCTAAAAGAATAGCAGGTGTAGATGTAAAAAAAGCTATTATTTCCGTTTCTACAAGCTATACAAAAAGCATTATAAGCTTTGGAATAGTTAATATACCTGGCAATGAGATCAAAATAAAAGAAGTAAATAGAGCTATTCAGTTAGCTTTACATAATGCAAACACCCCTAAAGATTATATTGTTTTACAGGCAATTCCTTATAATTTTAAAGTAGACGATTTAAGTGAAATCGAAGATCCCCTTGGAATGAGCGGAAGCAGATTAGAAGTTAGTGTACATATAATAGCCATTCAAAAAAGCGGCTTGGAAAATATTAAAAAAACCATTGCACAAGCCGGTTTAGAAATAGAAAATTTAGTAAGTTCACCTTATGCAAGCGGACTTTCTACTTTAAAAGAGGATGAAAAAGAGTTGGGAGTCGCAATAATAGATATAGGTGCTACTACATCCGACCTTGGAATTTTTACAAATAAATCTTTTAGATATACAAATACCTTAGGAGTTGGAAGCCATCATATAACAAATGATTTGTCTATTGCCCTTCACACCCCTATTACTGATGCCGAATTTATAAAACTTGAATTTGAAGACCTTGTTAAAAATGAAGAAGAATTAATTGATATTGCAGTAATAGGAAATGAAAACGAAAAACAAAAAGCATCTCTTGAAGCCATAACACAGATTATGTCTGCTAGAATTGAAGAGACATTTTTGCTTTTAAGAAAAGAAATTGAAGATTCAGGTCTAAAAAATAAAATAGGCACAGGAATTGTTTTAACAGGAGGTTTTACAAATTTTTACAATGCAAGGGAAATAGCGTCTCAGTTTTTTGAAGGGCTTCCTGTTAGAATTGGAACTCCAAAAGAGATAGGAGGACTTTTTGAAAATCTGAAAATGCCCGAATATGCGTGTGTTTTAGGTCTTCTTTTATATGGTGTTAGAGAAGGAATTAATTATGAAATTGATTCTAATAACAAATTTGTAGCAAAAAAACTTGAACACGAAATTCAAAGCGATGAATTAAATATTAATTTAGGTAATGAAGATTTACAAAACAACGAAGAAAAAACGACAGAAAAAGAGCAGTTAATAGATACCATAAGATCAAAATCTGAATCTAATATAATACAAAAAATCAAAACCTGGTTAGGAAATTTATTTTAAAGGGAGAAACAAATGGAAGAATTATATATGATAACTGAATCAAATGATGGTCCTAAAATAAAAGTTATAGGCGTTGGCGGCGGTGGAAACAATATGATTAATTATATGGCTGAAAAAGGTGTAAAAAACGTTGAATTAATTGCTGCTAATACAGATACCCAGGCTCTAAAAACAAGCAAAGCCCATAAAAAAATTCAGCTTGGTAAAGCGCTTACAAAAGGTCTTGGTGCGGGAATGAGACCAGAAATTGGAGCTAAGGCTGCAGAAGAGAGTTTTGAAGAGATAAAAGAGAGTTTAAGCGGTGCTGATTTAGTATTTATTTCTGCCGGAATGGGCGGGGGGACAGGAACAGGTGCGGCGGCTATTATTGCAAAAGCTGCAAAAGAAGTAGGAGCTTTAACAATCGGTGTTGTTACAAAACCTTTTATGTTCGAAGGTCCAAAAAGAAAAAAACTGGCTGAAATAGGTTCTAATGAATTAAAAAAAGAATCTAATTCAATAGTTGTAATTCCAAATGATAAAATTTTAACTATTATTGACAGAAAAGTTGGAAGAAAAGAAGCTTTTTCTTTAGTAGATGATGTTTTATTTAAAGCGGTAACAGGTATTTCAAATATGGTTGTAAGCTATGGTGAAAATGATATTAATGTTGATTTTAATGACTTAAAAACTGTAATGTCTCATCAAGGCTTGGCTTTAATGGGTGTTGGTGAAATGAAAGGCGAAAATGCAGCATTTGAAGCTATTAAAATGGCTATAGAATCTCCTTTACTTGACAATATTTCTATTGACGGTGCAATGGGAGTATTAGTTCATTATACAATGCATGAGAATTATCCTCTTGTTGAAATTCAAGAAAGTATGGCTGTAATTCAGGAAAAAGCAGATGAAGACGCTGATATAATTTTCGGGACTACAACAGATAACTCTTTACCTGAAGATGAAATAAAAGTAACTATCGTTGCTACAGGATTTGAAAAACAGACATCAGTAAATAAAACAGAACATAAAGAGATTAAACAAAATCATATAGACAGCATTTTAACAAGAAAAAAAGTTGTAGGTGAAGATATAGAACTTGATACAGATACTCTTGATATCCCAACTTATCTTAGAAAAGCTAAAGATTAATTCTTTAGCCAAATATTAAAAAAATAGAAGATAAAACATAATCTGCCATAAAAACGGCAATAGAAGAAATTACCACAGCTTTTGTGGTACTTTGCCCTACCCCTTTAGCTCCTCCTGTTGTAAAATATCCTATATAAGTTCCTATAGCGCTTATTAAATATCCAAA
>JALWLM010000317.1 GCA_027084145.1 Crocinitomicaceae bacterium
AATGAATTCCTTTTACGGGAAACTCTTCGATTAAATCATAATGTTGATGAAGAACAACATTTTTTTGTTCTTCAGGTGATAATTCATTTAAGTATTTGATGTAAGCATTCCTATCCATTTCCGGTTTTCTCAAATGATAACAATACAATCCTTCAGTCATCATCTTTTTCAAGATTTCGGTTTCATTTTTTATTGTTTTTTCAGGACTAATTAATGTTATCATTTTTTCTTCGGGTTAGGGATTGCAGCGGCATCCCCGTATATTTTTACGGGATATAGCGGAAAGCCCGACCGCTTTCTTGAGGCATTTTATTGCCAAAAGAAAGCGGTAACCCCCAATTACAAATAAATTTCACTCCCTTTTTCTTTAAATTCTTTTGCTTTTTCTTCCAAACCTTTTACAACAACCTCATCATTTTCAACCTTGTTGTCTTCTGCAAAATGACGTACTTCTTGAGAGATTTTCATTGAACAAAATTTCGGTCCGCACATTGAACAGAAATGAGCTATTTTTGCTCCTTCTGCAGGTAATGTTTCATCATGATATTCTCTTGCTCTTTCGGGATCTAAAGAAAGATTAAATTGATCTTCCCATCTGAATTCAAATCTTGCTTTACTCAAAGCATCATCTCTATGCTGTGCCCCCGGATGTCCTTTAGCTAAATCCGCTGCATGAGCTGCTAATTTATAAGTTACCACTCCCACACGTACATCTTCTTTATTTGGAAGACCTAAATGTTCTTTCGGTGTTACATAACAAAGCATGGCACAACCATACCATCCAATCATCGCCGCACCTATTCCTGACGTAATATGGTCATAACCCGGAGCGATATCCGTAGTCAAAGGTCCGAGCGTATAAAAAGGAGCTTCTCCACATTCTCTCAACTGCTTATCCATATTTTCCTTAATCATGTGCATAGGTATGTGTCCGGGACCTTCAATAAAAGTCTGAACATCATGTTTCCATGCTATCTTGGTCAATTCTCCCAATGTTTCCAATTCGGCAAATTGAGCTTCATCATTTGCATCTGCAATACACCCCGGTCGTAATCCGTCTCCTAAAGAAAAGGCAACGTTATAGGCTTTCATTATCTCACAAATTTCCTCAAAGTGCGTATATAAAAAACTCTCCTTATGATGTGCCAAGCACCATTTTGCCATAATAGACCCTCCTCTCGATACAATTCCTGTAATTCTTTTTGCTGTCATCGGTATATAACGAAGTCGAACTCCCGCGTGTATCGTAAAATAATCTACCCCTTGCTCTGCCTGTTCAATCAATGTATCTCTAAAGATTTCCCATGTTAAATCTTCCGCCACTCCATTTACCTTTTCTAAAGCTTGATAAATAGGAACCGTCCCAACCGGTACAGGTGAATTTCGAATAATCCATTCTCTTGTTTCGTGTATATTCGCTCCCGTAGAAAGATCCATGATGTTATCTGCTCCCCAACGACAAGCCCAAACAGCTTTTTCTACTTCTTCTTCTATTGAAGAAGTCGTTGCCGAGTTCCCTATATTTGCGTTAATTTTCACCAAGAAATTTCGTCCGATAATCATCGGTTCCGCTTCAGGGTGATTAATATTAGAAGGTATCACAGCTCTCCCTCTTGCTACCTCATCCCTTACAAATTCGGGAGTAATGTATTCAGGAATATTCGCTCCAAAATTTTCTCCTTTATGTTGCTTTGCTAATCGTCTAACTTCATCTATTTTTTGATTTTCACGAATAGCTACATATTCCATCTCCGGAGTAATGATCCCCTGTTTCGCATAATGCATTTGTGACACATTCTTTCCTTTTTTAGCTCGCAATGGTAAATGCTTTAATTGAAAGCGAAGATGATCTAAACTCTTGTCTTGTAATCTTTGATTACAATACTCGGAAGTAAATTTGTCTAACCTTTCTACATCTCCTCTTTCTAAAATCCATTTTTCTCTAATCCTTTCCAATCCTTTATGGATATTTATTTCCATATTAGGATCTGTATAAGGACCCGATGTATCATAAACGGTAACAGGTTCATTCGGGGTTCTTTTTTTGGTCATTGCATCCACTGTATCCGATAACTCAATTTCACGCATTGCCACTTTTATCTCGGGATACAATTTCCCTTGAACATAAACTTTTTTTGATTTTGGAAAAGGTTTTCTTGTAATTCCTCCTTCCTTAGGTGCTGTATCTCTTTTTTTCATATATTTTGTTTTTATCCTCCTTGAGTTGCTTTTATAATTAAAATTTTATCCTTTTCTTTTATTTTTTTCGTACTCCATTCTTGTTTCGGTATAACGGCGTTGTTTACTGCTATAGCAATACCATTATTGTTTACATTAATGTTTTTCAAAACCTGTTCTAATGTTATAGAATCTTCAACGAATTGAGGTACATTATTGATATAAACTTCCACTTGTTTGCTCATCATATCTCATTTTGCAAACCTTGAAGTCCCTTAAAACGTGGATTAAAAGTAAAGAATAAATTCTCAACCTTTCCCTACGTTGGTATCAACCAAATCAGGTTCAAGGGATATTTCTCAAACCACATAAAAGCGGTTACTCCCAAGGTTTGTTTTACAAAGATATGATTTTTCAGAAAACTAAACGGTAAAAACCAAACAAAAGTAAAAGCTTAAGATTCTCCTACTCTATATTTCTTCAAAAACACTTCCCAGTCCCAAATAAAATTCTCCATCATTTGATCCATACGCTTCAATAACAAAGGATTGGGAACTTGTAAACGTTTAAAATATTCGTCTTGAAAATTATATAATTGATATTTATCAAATACCGCTTTAGACATACTATAAAGCACTACTTTTGAAGGCATATTTAATCGTGCCATATAGCTTTGATAGTCTTTAATCAATCTTACAAAATCTTGATATTCGATATCGTAAACTTTTGCTAATTTTTGCAAAACTTCTTTCTCTATTTTATCCGCATCTTCAGGATAGAACGTTTCTTCAAGTAATTTTAAATTTCCGGCAAAAACAATTAAAGAAAAATCATAATCATCTTTAGGATTAATTTCGGGAGATGTTACAAATGATTTATCAACATTAATTGTTTCAGCTACAAGAGGAAAACCTTCTTCAATTACTTGAAGCAAACCATTTATAAAAACATTTGCGAATTTATTATGATTAATTTTCTTTTTAAAAAGAGCTCCTAACATTTATTGTTGTCAAGTTAAGTTTATATCTAAGACAAAGATAGATTCTATTCTTTCATAAAGTATAAAGGTTATAAAAAACATTTTAACAAGTTTATTAACATTAAACTAATTTGTAACTAATGTTACACATCAGTAAATAAACTCTTATTAGTTTTATTTTTATTCATTTTTTTTACTAAAACTATTCTATTATGTCATCAAAACATCAT
>JALWLM010000318.1 GCA_027084145.1 Crocinitomicaceae bacterium
TATTTTTGTAAACCATTTTTGAAGATATAATATGATTGATACAGAAGTAAAAGATAACGAAAGAATACTTTATCCGTTTCAAGAAAGAACCATTCATCAGATTTTAGATGAAATTTTATCACAAGGACAAGATTTTAATCTTTTGTATCAACTACCAACCGGAGGAGGTAAAACCGTTATTTTCTCTGAAATAGCTAAAAGGTATATTGAAAGAACAGAAAAAAAAGTACTCATTTTAACGCATCGAATAGAACTTTCAGTGCAAACTTCCAAAGAGTTAGATGCAATTAATGTCAAAAATAAAATCATTAACAGTTCAGTAAAAGAAGTTCCAAATCAAAAAGATTACAATTGTTTTATAGCAATGGTTGAAACTTTGAACAACCGTTTGCAAGACGATGAGAATTTTTTAAAAGGAATTGGGTTGGTGATAGTTGATGAAGCGCATTACAATAGTTTTAGAAAGATTTTCCAATATTATAAAGATGCAAATATTTTAGGGGTAACCGCAACACCTTTAAGTAGTAATAAAGCTTTACCACTCAATGACAATTATGATAAATTATTAGTAGGAGAGAGTATTGCTTCTTTAATAGAACAAGGTTATTTAGCTAATGCGGAAACTTATACCTATGATGTTAACTTACATGGTTTAAAAATAGGTTCAAACGGTGATTTTACGGTTAGTAGCTCGGAAGTAGTTTACGGAAATCATTTTATGCAAGAAAAACTTCTTTTTGCTTATGAAGAGATAGCAGTAGGGAAGAAGACTTTAATTTTCAATGCGGGTATTGAAACATCAATGCGAGTAGAAGAAACATTTAAAAAGAGAAACTACCCGATTAAACATTTGGATTCAACATTTAGTGATAAGGATAGAAAGGATGTCTTGAAATGGTTTAGGGAAACAGATGGTGCTATTTTAACCTCCGTTGGAATCTTAACAACAGGTTTTGATGAACCTACTGTGGAGTGTATTATTTTAAACAGAGCAACCAGATCGTTGACTTTATATCATCAGATGATTGGACGTGGTTCCAGAGTATTGGAAAATAAAAATTCATTCCTTTTAATTGATTTAGGGAATAATGTTCGTCGTTTTGGCCTTTGGCAAGATTATATTAATTGGCAAGATGCTTTTAAATTCCCCGACCGTTTTCTGGAAGCTCGAATGAGTGAAATGGAAGATTTACAGTTTGAAGCTGATTTTACATTTCCAAAGGGAATAGAAGAATATATTGATATAGATAAATTGAAAGATTTTAATATTAAAGAAATCTATCAAGAATGTATTGATAAAGGATCAAAAGGAAAAGAAGCAGTGGATCAATCTTTGGAAAATCATTTTGAAGTGATTAAAGAAGGAGCAGAAGATTATTTCCACGGTTTAGAACTCATGGAAGCATTAACTCCGCATATAGAACATCGTCTTAAACAATACACAAAGAGTATCACTAAAAGTACACCTAATTATTTTAAATATTTGATGGAAACATATGTTCGTCAATTACGTCAGAAATTGCGTGAGAATTTAGATGACGAATAAAGAATTAATAATTTAAAATAAGATCTACCGTATCAAAAGGAATCGTTGTAATTGATTTTATTCCTACATCATTTGAAGGAAAAGATTGATAATTGTATTTGAATATCGTATTTCCATCCGTGATGCAATAAGTTGAGTCAATTGTACCATCAATAATTTGCACTTCTTGGTGTGCACAACATTCGGAACATCCTGTTTTTCCTTCGGAAATAGTATATTTTAAAATGTCACCCGCGTTGGGGGTATTGTTGATAAATTTTAATTTAACCCATGATTTTGCAGTCGTTGAATAATTACGAACATTATCTTCTTCAATAGTCATACTACTAAAGTAAATCGTCTCATCGATGTTGAAATATTGAGCTTTTTGGACTTTTAGGATATATGATTCGACATTATTTCGTTTAAATTTAAACGAATAACTGCCATCTACTCCTGTGTTCTTTGTTCCGATAAGTTTGGCAGTACCACTACCGGCAGAAACTTCATATAGTTGAATTTCAGTACCTGATAAAGGAGCATTAAATGTTGCGTCGGTAATTACTCCTCGAAGAACAAAATCAGCTTTCCCCCTTTTTTTACAAGAAAAGAAAGAAAAGAGGAGCAAAAAAGAAATGAAAAAATATTTCATGTCGGTATTATATTTTTTGCTGATAACAATCAACCCTAATGATATTCAAAGATATGCATAAATTGTATTAAATAAAAGTCTTTGTTTTTATGGGGTTAAGTCTTTAATGTTTTAAAAAAATATATCTTTATCGAACAGAAATGAACATGGAAAGTAGGTCAAGTAAAATGAAGAGAGAAATGATAGGTGTAAATCATCCGGAAATATTCAATTTTTTCAAAAAAACGGTACCCTTCATGTTATTATTCGTGTTTCTATCTTGTTCTTCCGGACACGGGAATAGGGTACACGGAGATAACTTTTCAGTTTATTTTTCAGAAGATATTTCTCCTAAAATAGCAGAAAAAGTTGCTTTTTATTGGAAAGAGAATCAATTTTTGACAGGAGAAAAACAAGACATCAAAATAGAAAAAGATGAAAATGAGAATTATATTCTTTTTATAATTGCTAATTTCCCCGAAGAAGTAAAGGAAAAGGGACTTACTTTTGAAGAGAGAAAATTATTACTTGAATTAGAAAATGATTTATACAAAGTTTTCTCAAAAGAAGTAAATTTGATGATTTCCGATCAAAATTTTAATGTAATTTATAGTGTAGAATGAAAATATCAGCATCAATTTATAGTGATAAAAAACGTCCTTTGGAAGAAGTCATCAAAGATTTGACAGAGCATCAAGTAGATATGCTTCATGTGGATTGTAACGATGATTTATCTGTTTTTGAGGATATTAAAAAAATTAGGCAATTATGTGATTTACCTATTGATTTACATATTATTACGGAAGACCCTGAAAAATATTATCCTTTTTTAGAAGAGAATCCTGTGGAGTATGTTACTTTCCAGTATGAAAATCTTAAAAAAGAATTGAATTTACCATCAACAATAAAAGGGAAAAAAGGAATTGCAATTATTACTCCGACACCGATTGATATATTTGAGCAATATAAAGATTTCGATTTTATTTTGATAATGGCAACGATTCCCGGACAGTCAGGAGGTAAATTTGATACGATAAATTTTAGGAAAATTCGAAAGTTTAGAAGGAAATACCCCAATAAGTCAATCCATGTCGATGGAGGAGTAAATGCAGAAGTATCTTTTATTCTTCGTAGTATGGGGGTTACAAGCTCCGTATCAGGTTCTTACTTATTTAATGCAACAAGTATTGGAAATGCATTGATGAATCTAACGAAACGGACAATTGATTCTCATTATCAAGTGAAAGATTTTATGATTCCATTGGAAGAGTCTCCAGTGGTTGCATTGACAGATATGAATATGGAGAAAATATTACAATCTATTGAAGATGGGGGAATGGGATTCACTTTGGTAGTTGATGATGAAGATCAACTGAAAGGATTGATTTCAATGGCAGATATTCGAAGAGGATTATTAAGAAATATTGATGATTTTAATGGCATTGACCCTAAAAAACTACTCAATGAAAATCCGGTAGCGGTAAACGAAGATGCAACAGTTTTTGAAATGTTACAAAGAATAAAAAAAGCCCCTTTTCCGATTACTTATTTGCCCATTGTCGATGATGCCGGGAAAGCCAAAGGAATTGTTACTTTTGTGAACTTGATAAAAGGAGAGTTATGATTTTAGAACTAAAAAATAAAGTAGATAGAGAACAAGCTGAAAAAATCGCAGAAAAAATAAAAGCGTTTTTGATTGTTACGGAAGGAAAACATACTTTAATTACAGGAGCTTCTATGAAAGAAGTCCCTGCCGAAATAGAAAATGAAGTTGAACGTTATTGGGTGTTTGACAATGATATTCAATTGGCATCAAAAAAATATAGAAAAAACAAAAGAAGTGTACACATTGGAAATGTAGAAATAGGAGGAGATACCAAAAACACGATTTTAATAGGAGGACCTTGTTCAGTTGAGTCGGAAGAACAAATTCGTCAATCATCGGAATTGTTGGTTGAAATGGGGTTGACAACACTTAGAGGAGGATGTTACAAGCCGAGAACAAGTCCTTATTCTTTTCAAGGGTTAGGATTGGAAGGTTTGAAATTGTTAGCTAAAATGCGACAAGAATATGGTCTAAATGTGATTACGGAAGTACGGGATGCCACGCATGTACATGAGGTCATTGAATATTCCGATGTGATACAAATCGGAGCCAAAGCCATGTACGACCAAGGGATTTTAAGAGCTTGTGCAAAAACCAATAAGCCCGTTTTAATTAAGCGAGGGTTTGGAACTACTTTAAAAGAATTTGTTCAAGCTGCTGAATTTGTCCTTTCGGGAGGAAATGAAAATGTTATTTTATGTGAAAGAGGGTTGAGAACTTTTGAAACTTTTACAAGATTTACATTAGATTTATGTGGAGTTGCTTGGTTGCAAGAACATGTCAATCTTCCTATTGTTTTAGATCCAAGTCACGCGATGGGGTTTTCTTATGGCGTTCCCGTATTATCAAAAGCTTGTGTAGCAATGGGAATTGATGGTTTATTGATAGAAGTCCATCCAACTCCGAAGCTGGCAAAATCAGATGCTTCTCAACAACTAAATCATGATGAATTTAGAAAATTACATCAAGAGTTACAACCTGTTGCACAGAGTGTAGGATATAAAATGATTTAATTGGATGACTTATTTAGAACAGAATATTAAAGGTATTTGTAGTCGTTTCGGTTTGGATTATATCCAATTTTTATCGGATATGGATGTTGAAACGGTTTCGGAACTGACAATTTTTGACTTAGAGGCAATTTGTGAGGAATACGATATTGACCTGTACCAATTAATGTTCACACATTGTTTTAAAACTAATGAATTGAAAGAGAAAATTCAAAAAATTAAATTGTTAGTACTAGATGTAGATGGTGTCATGACGGATGGAGGAATGTATTTTACCGAAGATGGGGATCAATTTAAAAAGTTTAACACAAAAGATGGAATGGCAATTATTCATCTGACAAAAAATAATTTTCAAGTAGCTATCATATCATCAGGATTTAAAGGAAAAGCGGTTCAGAGAAGAGCAGAAATATTGGGGATTCAGCATTGTACGGTCAGTAGAGAGCCAAAGCTGGAAACTTTGAAAAAGCTTTGTAAACAATTGGATATAGAATTAGAAAATGTTGCTATCATTGGAGATGATGTTAATGATTTGAAAGTGATGGAAAATGTCGGTTTGTCAGCATGTCCAAAGGATGCGGTAAGGCGTGTAAAGTCAGTAGTTGACATTGTTCTAAATAAAAAGGGAGGTGAAGCATGTGTCAGAGAGTTTATCGATGAATATTTATTAGAAAAAGCGATTTAAAAGATAAAACGATATAAAATGGAAAAAGAGATGAAATTAGGAGTAATTAGAGAGGGTAAAGTGCCACCGGATGCAAGAGTGCCTTTGACACCGGATCAATGTAAGCAGGTCGAAGAATTATTCCCCCATGTAGAAGTTGTTGTTCAAACAAGTAATGTAAGGGCGTTTAAAGATGAAGAATATAAAAAGGAGGGGGTAAAAGTGGTTGATGATTTGTCTGACTGTGATGTTATTATAGGAGTGAAGGAAGTAAATATTGAAGACCTTATTCCAAATAAGAAATTCTTATTTTTCTCACATACTTTTAAAAAACAGCCCTATAACAGAGATTTGTTAAGAGCTATTTTGGATAAGAAAATCCAATTGATTGATTACGAAGTTTTAAAAGATAAATCAGGAAAAAGAATCATAGGTTTTGGAAGATACGCAGGAATTGTTGGATGTTATAATGCATTTTTGACTTATGGTCTCAAGCATGATTTATATCAATTAAAACCCGCTCATCAATGTGAAGATAGAAAAGAGGTGGAAGAAGAATTAAAGAAAGTAAAACTCCCGAAAGACACAAAAATCGTTCTAACAGGTTTTGGTCGAGTAGGACATGGTGCACGAGAGATACTAGACTTATTACCAATAAAAGAAGTATCACCGGAAGATTTTCTTAAAAAAGAATTTGATGAACCTGTTTATACGCATTTGGAAGTAAGGGATTATTACGAACGAAGAGACGGCAAAGAATTTAATAAATCAGAATTTTATTTCAATCCTGAGCTGTATCGTTCTACATTTTCACGATTTTTACCACATACGGATATGTATATTCCTTGTCATTACTGGAGTGATAAAGCAGATTATATCATAACGAGAGAGGATTTAAAAAGAGATGATTTACGTCTTTCAGTTGTTGCTGATATATCTTGTGATATCGATGGTCCTGTGGCTTGCACGATACGACCAAGTAAAATAGCTGATCCGATTTACGGGTACAATCCTGAAACAGAGTCTGAAGATGATTTCAAAAAAGAAGGGGTAATTGCCGTGATGGCAGTAGATAATTTACCTTGTGAGCTTCCAAAAGATGCATCAAGGGATTTTGGAGAAGAATTGATTACAAAAGTTTTTCCTCATTTGTTTGGTGAAGATAAAGATGGAATTATTCAAAACGGAAGTCAAACAACCTTAACGGGGGAGTTGACGGAAAAGTTTAAATATTTAAAAGATTACGTTGACGGAAAAGAATAATATGGTCGAAAAATCAGATAAAAAAGTAGTTAGAGGTTGGGTCTTTTATGATTGGGCAAACTCTGTGTACAATTTAGTGATTTCATCCGCTATTTTTCCGATTTATTACAATACGGTAATGGAAGACCGTTTTCTGAAAGAAAACGGTTGGGAAACATTACCGGAAGGTGTTGAAGTTACGGTAGAGTTTTTTGGTATTCCCATTGTTGCTTCGGCACTGATGTCTTTTGTAATGTCAGCGTCTTTTTTAACGGTTTCTATTTTATCTCCAATGCTATCGGGAATAGCCGATATTGCAGGAAATAAAAAGTCTTTCATGCGCTTTTTTAATTATCTGGGAGCCCTATCCTGTATTTCAATGTTTTGGTTTGATGATGTGTCGGTAGAACTGGGTGTTTTTATGGTCTATTTAGCCTCTGTAGGTTTTTGGAACAGTTTGGTATTTTACAATGCTTATTTACCTGAAATAGCTCCACCCGAAGAACACGACCATATTTCATCCAGGGGTTTTATTATGGGGTATATTGGAAGTATGATTCTATTAATCATATGTCTGTATATTGTAATGTTTACCGGTGAAAACGGGTCGAATACGGCATGGTCATTTGTTTTAGTGGGGCTTTGGTGGGGGCTGTTTAGTTTGATTACTTATAGAGTTCTACCTAGAGGAGTAAGAAAAGCAAAAAGAGAACAAGGTGTTTTGTGGAAGGGATTTCAAGAGTTAAAAGCGGTTGCTCTTGAATTTATGAAAACAAAGCGTTTGAAACGTTATTTAATCTCTTTTTTCTTTTTTAATACAGGAGTGCAGACAGTGATGATTATGGCTGTTTATTTTGCGGACCTTGAAATAGATTGGCCTAAGGGAGGCGGTAAATCAGGATTGATTATATCTATTTTATTGATACAAGTTTTAGGAGCTGTGGGATCTTATTTATCTGCCAAGCTTTCTGATAAGATAGGAAATATTAAATCATTACTTGTTTCTATCATTATTTGGATTTTAATATGTTTTGCAGCATTTTTCATTAAAAAACCGATAGAGTTTTATCTTTTAGCATCATGTGTAGGTTTAGTGATGGGGGGAGTACAAGCAATTGCCCGTTCAACATATTCTAAATTTTTACCGGATACGGATTCTCATGCAAGTTATTTTTCTTTTTATGATGCAACGGAAAAAGTGGGGATGGTTTTAGGAACTTTCTGCTTTGGCGCTTTTCAGTTATATTTTGGGAGTATCCGTTACTCTATCTTAGCTGTTGCATTGTTCTTTGTTATAGGTTTTGTTGCCTTACTTTTAGTTCCTAAAAAAGAACGCATTACTCAATGATTAGTTTAATCATCTTTATTTTGTCATTTGCAGTGATACTCACAAAATAAACTCCTTTAAGCAAGGAAGTAGCCATTGGATAAGTAGATGTCCCCTTTGTTACATGAAAGCGACTGTTGTGAACCGTTTTTCCTTTTATATCAGAGATTTTAATATTCACATTGTCTTCAATACTTGAGTAAATTGATAGGGTAAAATGTCCATGATTGGGATTAGGAAATAATGAAACATTAATTAGATCTATAGGATAACATTTAGAAGAAATGACTTTTAATTCTGTTTTATTACCATTATAATCTAATTCAGATAATCGATAGTAAGTTATATTTTTATCCGGATATATATTATCTACATAAGTATAGTTTCGGGGTGTCGTAGAGTTACCGGAAGCTTGTAATTCAGTTAAAAATTCAAATGTTTGACTTCTTTGATTATATTTTTCTAAGATAAAAGATTTTATATTTTCCTCAGATAAAGTCGTCCAATATAAAGTGTTTTTATTGTTTTCACAATAAATATTAAAAGACAAAAGATCAACAGCTAGAGGGCTTGGGGTGGTGATTGTAATATCATCCACTGCAAAAGAAGGGTCTGTTCCTACGTTATCATCATTATTATTCCAAACAAAACCGATTTTTACATTTGGATTGTTATCAGCACTTGTAGGTAAAGAGATAGAAAAAGCAGTCCAAGTTCCTTGAGGTTGGCATCCTCCATCAGGTGTAATTGCTAAAGGATCTAGCATTGACCAAGTGCTTCCGTCAAAGTACCACAAAGAAGCCTCATCATTAGTTAAGTCTTGTGTACCACTAGTATTTCCTACAATATCTTCAATATAATTAAAGTTTAAAGTTAAATTGTTTTGCCCTGTTAAATCAATGGTTGGAGATTCTACTCTTTTATGGGTTTCAACAGGAAAAAATCCTAATCCTCCGGCAGCATAAGCGGCACCTACATCACCACCAAATAAAGAAGCAGCTCCAAGGTGGAGAGAAGCATCACCATTCGAGCAGATAGAGCCGCAAACTCCCGGAGCATTTCCGCATTCTTCACCACTGATATACCAAACATTGGTATAGGAACCATTAAATCCGGTGTTTGTAACCGTCCATGTACCATTACTTGTTGTGTGTCCGTTTGCTTGCGTTCCTGTTGGGGGTGTTCCAAAATCTTCAGACCATACAACGACTTGTGAAAAAGAATCAATTTCCCCGAATAGCAGAATTGTTATAGTAAATAATAAACACTTCATCTTGTTAAAAAGATAAAAATATAAATTAATCACTGATAATCAAATGTTTTAGTATTTAATTATCAAACAATAAAAATTATCATCAATAAATCTTATACCCCAATGGCAATATTTCCCGTAGCAGAGCCTGTATCTTGAGCATTGATGGTTAATAAAGGTAAATGTAATTCATTTTCAATCATAAATTGAATAAATGATTTTGGATTACGAATGATTCCTTCAGAGAAATAAGCGGCAGCAAGTAAATCGGCATCCACTTCTTTAGCATAATTCAAAAGCTCTTTGTTAAAATTCTTTTTGGAATCAATATTGTGAATTTTAAAATTAACCCCGTTTTCTTTTAAGTAATTACTTACAATGGTTTGGTTTCCTTTAAGATGACGTTCTAACCATTCATCCTTATCGTGATAGCCTACCAAATGAATTGTTGCATTGAATCGTTTTGCTATTGATGATGCAATTTTTACAATTTGTATGGTTTTTTTCTCAAAAGAGAACGGCATAACGATATTTTTAATTTTATCGACCGTTTTTTTCCCTTGAGTAATTAAAAACGGAGAAAATGAATTACTAATCATTTTAACCGCATTACTACCAAAAACTTTTTGGAAACCTTTTGCTCCATGTGTTCCCATGACGATTAATTCCGTATTTAAAATAATACCAAATTTCCCCATGTCTTCAAATAAGTCTCCGGGAACAGTTCTAAAATCAATGCGGTTTTGATCTTCTTTGTTTAAAGATTTTATAACGTCGATAAATTTTTGATCAGTCTTGTATTTATCGGATATTTTTTTGACTACATGAATCAATAGAACGAATCCATCGTTAGCTTCAGCTAAATCAAGTGCTAAACGTGTCGCTTTTTCAGAAACTTCCGAAAAATCGTAAGGGACCATATAAATTGGAGAAGGTAACATAATGTTTTTTTTTCAAAAATATAAAATACTTTGGATTTCAATGTTTTTTATTGCTCAATAACTCCCGAAGCAATCAATTCATCATCCAAATAAAAAGCAGCAAATTGTCCCGGTGTAATACCTCTTTGCTTTTTTTTGAATAAAACATAAATTCCGTCATCTTCCACACAAATGATACCTTTTTGATATGCTTGTCGATAACGAATTCGGATATCAAATTCCATTTGATTGATTTTTTCAAAATCAAATTGCTTGGAAACAAAGTGAAAATCCTCTTTTGCAATTTTAAGTGCAAACTTATTCAATCCCGGATGTTCATGAGTTAAGCCGCTATAGACAATATTTTCTTGTGTGTCAATATGAATAACAAATGAGGGTTCGGGACGACCTCCAATATGTAATCCTTTACGTTGACCAATGGTGTAAAAATGAGCACCTTGATGTTTCGCTACACATTTTCCCATTTCTCTTTTATATTGGAAAGGCCGGGCAAGTTGTTTAACATTTTCGGGAGTAGGAAGGATTTTGCTATAATCTTGGAATTGTTGTAAATCAGCCGGTATTTCGATAATATCTCCCTCTTTAGGTTCTAATTGTTGCTGTAAAAAAACAGGTAGTCGTATTTTTCCCACAAAACAAAGTCCCTGAGAATCTTTTTTATTTGCAGTGATTAAATGATGTTCTTTTGCGATTTTTCGCACCTCTTCTTTTCTTAATTCACCGATAGGAAATAAAGCTTTTTCTAATTGCTTTTGATTTAATTGGCACAAAAAATAAGATTGATCTTTATTCGGGTCTAGTCCGGCAAGTAAGCCGTAACTACCATCTTCATGTTGAATTTTACGACAATAATGTCCCGTAGCGACATAATCTGCATCCAATTCCATTGCCGCCTTTAAAAAAACATCAAATTTGATTTCCCGGTTACACAGAACATCAGGATTTGGTGTGCGTCCTTTTTTGTACTCTTCAAACATGTAATCAACGATGCGTGCTTTGTATTCTTTGCTTAAATCAATTACTTGAAAAGGAATGTTTAATTGTTGAGCAATGAGCAAGGCATCGTTAGAATCATCAATCCAAGGGCATTCATCTGAAATGGTCACCGATTCATCATGCCAATTTCGCATAAACATACCGATAACTTCATATCCTTGTTGTTGAAGTAAAAGTGCAGTAACACTGGAGTCAACTCCACCGGATAAACCAACGACAACTCTTTTTCCTTTCATTCTGCAAAAGTAGAAAAATAGGTTTGATTGTTGTATAAACCAGAAGATAAAGTATTATATTCGTTCGTATGAAAACAATTTTCACAACATTCTTTTTATTTTTTGTCTTGTCTGTTTTCGGACAATCGTGTGATGAGGTATTGGTAATGGGGGGAGTTCGAGATACTTTGAGAGTTCAAAAATTTTATAACTTACTTGTTATTAATAAAACAACAGGACAAGCTGTTTTCGGACAACCTAATGGACATTTTACAGTTTATGCAAATCCGGACGACACGATTGTTTTGTCATGTAAAAATTATCCAATGATTCAATTTCGGGTAGAAGCAGATAGCAATTGCCAGCAAAGAATTCTTTTTAAAGTCGAACCAATTACTCAAGAATTAGAAGAAGTAAGAGTTGTCCCGATTAAGTCACTCGAACAGATTAAGGAGGAAAGAGCACAATTAGCGATGCGAGAGACAAGATTAGTGACGGGTATTAATGTACTGCAAAGTCCAATTACGGCATTGTATCAAGCACTATCACGAAAAGAGCGTTCTAAGAGAAAGGTAGCCGAAATGGAGTATCAAGATAATATCCGTAAAGTGTTGAAAGATTTATTGAGGACTTATGTGGATGCAGATATTATAACGCTTTCGGAAGAAGAGTTTGATGAATTTATTGCTTTTTTAAATGTGGATGATAATTTTCTTAAAACTGCTAAGGAAAGCGAACTGATTACCTTTATCAAAGATAAATTCGAGCATTTTAAGTATTATAAAAAATACGGAGTAGAGATGGATAAGTAATTTGAGGTTGTTTTTTATTGATGAATTAGTGTTATTGAAGTCATCGTTTCGTCTTCTACGAATGTTGAGTTTGGTTTCATTCCTATGATTTTATAAAACTTATTATTCTTTTGATTACTCTGTTTTAATTTATGGAAAACAAAAAAGAGGAAGTACTAAGCTTCCTCTTTTACTTAAATGATTATATGGTTATTATACGTTTTTAATGACCATCGCAGAAGCTCCTCCGCCACCATTACAAATTCCGGCAGCACCATAAGTTCCTCCGTTTTGTTTTAAAACATTAATTAAGGTAACAATGATTCTGGAACCACTATTTCCTAAAGGATGTCCAAGAGAGACCGCTCCACCGTTAACATCAACTTTAGAAGGGTCTAACCCTAATAGTTTGATATTTGCTAAACCAACTACAGAAAATGCTTGGTTAAGTTCCCAATAATCGATGTCTTTAATCTCTAATCCTGCTTTTTTAAGTGCAACAGGGACAGCCTTTGCAGGAGCGGTTGTAAACCATTCAGGATCTTGAGCAGCATCACCATAACCTAATACCTGTGCAATCGGTTGGATGCCTAATTCTTTTACTTTTTCTCCACTCATAAGGATTATAGCAGAAGCTCCGTCGTTTAGTGTGGAAGCATTGGCAGCGGTAACTGTTCCGTCTTTAGTGAAAACAGCTCGTAATTGAGGGATCTTTTCTAATTTCACATTCGTGTATTCCTCATCTCTATCAACAATGATAGGCTCTCCCTTTCTTTGAGGAACCTCTACAGGAACAATCTCATCATTGAACTTTCCTTCTTCCCATGCCTTAGCCGATCTTTTGTATGATTCAATAGCGAAATTATCTTGGTCTTCTCTTGAAAAGTTATATTCATCTGCACATTTATCAGCACAAACTCCCATATGTACTTGGTCGTAAACATCAGTAAGCCCATCCTTGATTAAACCGTCGATAACTTTAACATCACCTAACTTTGTTGCTTTTCTTGCATTATAATAATGAGGAACCATACTCATATTTTCCATTCCTCCCACAACAACAACATCATTATCTCCCGCTAATATGGTTTGTGCCCCCAAACTAATCGCTTTCATCCCCGAAGCGCAAACTTTGTTTACTGTTGTACAAGGTGTTTCTTTTGAGATCCCTGCAAATATAGCCGCTTGTCTTGCCGGAGCTTGACCTAAATTGGCTTGTAAAACATTTCCCATGAAAACCTCATCAATGATATCAGGAGAAATACCTGCTTTATCTATAGCCCCTTTGATAGCTGTAGCTCCTAATTTTGGGGCGGGAACGCTTGATAAAGCCCCTCCAAAACTCCCCATAGGAGTTCTAACAGCTGATACGATATAAACCTCTTTACTCATATTTATTTTATTTTTTATGATTGTACTTACAAAATTAGTAATATATTATATAAAAAATTTATAAAATAATATTCTATAAAAAAAATATCTAACAT
>JALWLM010000319.1 GCA_027084145.1 Crocinitomicaceae bacterium
CGCCAAACCATTATTCGAATCTTTTTGAACCATTTCTTCTAAAAAAGGAATGATTTTATCCTCTTGTTTCAGTTGTGTATAATGTTGAATAATTGTAAGAATTAAATCACGATTGTAAGGATAAGTCAATCGTGCTTTCTCAAGTTCTTTTAAAGCAGAATCTTCATCTTTTAGTTGCATGAAAAGATGATATTTTTGATTGGAAAGTGTAGGATTGATCCGGATTAATTTTTCAAATTTGTTAGGCTCTTCAATGGCTTTTTTTTGCTTTCCTAATTGAATAAGTGTTTGAGCATACCCATAGTGCCAGTCAATATTTTCCGGTTTTTTTTCAGAGATGAGTTGAAATTGTTTACTTGCATTTTCAAAGTCATGTTTTTCAAAATGAAGATAAGCGAGATCTGCGTGATACCAAATGTTTTCGGGATTAATCGCAGCTGCTTTTTCTAAATATAAAACAGCATCATCTACTTTTTTTTGACTATAAGCATTTTTCGATAGAGCATAATAAACGCCATCATTTTCTTTGTATTCTAAGCAGGTTAATAGTTTTTCATTGGATTCATCCAATCGCCCCTTCATGGATAATCGCAAACCTTCATGAAAATTTGAAATAAAAGGATAGTCTTTTATACTAATTTGATTCTCTTCTGTAATGGTGTTTTTTTTAACGCCACAGGCTGAGAATAAAAATAAAATTAGATATATGAAAAAGTATTTACTCATTGATTTCCGTATAATCTCCGATACTTAGATCTTTTTTACTTCCCATATAAACAACTTTTGAACCAATCATTGAATCTGTTATGATTGCATTCTGAATCTTAGACTCATGTTGGATAATAGAATTGGAAATAATGACATCTTTTAAGATTGTATTTTCTCCTATGGAGGCATAAGGACCTACAATCGAATTGGTTAGATGTACGTTATCACCAATAAAACAAGGAGGAATAACAACGCTATTCTTTAATGAAATATTATCAGAAATATTATTTATCCCTTCATTTTGTTCATTTTTAAGTACTTGTTGATTCGTTTCGATGGTTACTTTTTTATTTCCGCAATCCATCCATTGTTCCACTTCTCCGGGTTTAAATATCTTCCCTTTTTTCATCATAGCTTTAATCCCATCGTTAATTTGATATTCTCCACCATGAGTAATGTTGTTCTCCAGTACACTTTGTAGTTCCGTTTTTAATTCTCCAACATTTTTGAAGTAGTAAATACCGATAACCGCAAGGTCACTAACAAATTCTTTAGGTTTTTCAATAAGTTCAACAATTTCATTTTGTTCGTTAAGTTTAACAACTCCATAGGCTTCAGGGTGTTTCACTCTTTTTACCCAGATAACAGCATCAGCATTAGGGTCGAGATTAAAATCGGCTTTAATTAATGTGTCTGCATAAGCAATAACCGCAGGACCGGATAAAGAAGGTTCTGCACACATAATTGCATGTCCTGTTCCTAACGGTTGGTCTTGTCTGTAAATTGAAGCTTTTGCACCTAGTTCTTCTGCAAGTTGATTTAGTTTTTTCACAACATCTTCTCCGAAGAAAGCCGGGTCACCTAAAATAAAAGCAATTTCTTCAATGTCTTCTTTAACTACTTTTGCAATGTCTTTGACCAATCGATGAACGATAGGGATTCCTGCAACCGGTACAAGTGGTTTTGGGACAGTCAGTGTATGAGGTCGAAGGCGACTTCCAATTCCCGCCATGGGTACTATTATCTTCATAGTTTTATTATTTTATTCCTGTACTACCGAATCCTCCTGAGCCTCTATCTGTTTCCGATAAAGATTCAACAAGATTCCATTCTGCTTGTTCTACTTTAGCAAATACAAGTTGAGCAATTCGTTCCCCGTCGTTAATCACAAAATCTTCATTAGATAGATTGATGAGAATTACTCCAACTTCTCCTCGGTAATCAGCATCAATTGTCCCCGGAGCATTTAAAACTGTAATTCCTTTTTTTAATGCCAATCCGCTTCTTGGTCGGACTTGACATTCATATCCTACGGGGATCTCCAAAAATAAACCTGTTTTTACAAGTGTTCTTTCCAGAGGTTTTAATGTAATAGCTTGTTCTAAATTTGCTCTAACGTCAAGCCCTGCAGAAGCAATTGTCTCATAATCGGGGAGAGCGTGTTTGGAATGATTAATAATTTTTACTTCTATCATTTTTCTACAAATTGCTTCAAAGTTAAAAAAATGTTATTGTTTTTAATTCAGATAAAGAAAGAGTAATGAACACAATAATGAACATTAAAACTTACATTCTCTTACACAAATCAATCAATCGATTAGAATATCCGGCTTCATTATCATACCAAGCAACAATTTTAACCATGTTTCCTACAACACTGGTTAATTGAACATCAAAAACACAACTAAAAGCATTGCCAATAATATCGGAAGAAACAATCGGGTCGTCAGTAATTCCCAATATTCCTTTTAGTTCTCCTTTTGCTGCTTCTCTCATCTTTTGAATGATATCTTCTGTTTTGGGAGCTGTTTTAACAACAAAAGTTAAATCTGTCATAGAGCCATCCGGAACAGGTACACGAATTCCGCACCCTCCAATATGACCATCTAACTCAGGAAATATTTTAGACAAGGCTTTAGCCGCCCCTGTGGTGGTTGGAACAATAGATTCTGCAGCAGCACGAGCTCTTCTCAAATCACGATGAGGAGCATCGTGAAGCTGTTGATCGGAGGTATAGCTGTGTACCGTACTAATATAGATACTTTCAATATCGCAAAGTTCTTTCATTACTTTTACAATAGGAGCCACAGAATTTGTAGTGCAAGAAGCATTACTAACAATAACATCATCCGCTTGTAATAAGTAATCATTTACCCCGAGTACAATGGTTTTGGTGACTTTGTCTTTTGCAGGGGCAGAGATGATAACTTTTTTTGCTCCGCCTAAAAGATGTTTTTGGGCTAACGCTGAAGTTCTAAATACTCCTGTGGATTCAATAACAATATCTACATTGTAATCCGACCACTTTATTTTTTCCGGATCTCGTTCGGAAATGAATACAACTTCTTTTCCGTTTTTAAAGATTAGTCTATTTCCTTCTATATGAAAGTCATGTGTTAATTGACGATGTACGCTATCATATTTGAAAAGGTGTGCCAATGTATTAATATCAGATAAATCATTGACAACGGCAACATCTATGTCTTTAGTTTCTAAGGATAGACGTGTGAAATAACGACCAATTCGTCCAAACCCATTGACACCAACTATTTTTTTCATAATAAATTATTTTATTTATAAAGTTAACAACTTTAAGTAAAGCATTAGTTTTTTATATATAAA
>JALWLM010000320.1 GCA_027084145.1 Crocinitomicaceae bacterium
TGTTAAATTATGAAACAACTCTTTTTATTCATATTATTGTTTACTTCTAGTCAACATCTTTCGGCTTTAACCTTTTTAAAAGACCAAGGAGGAGAAGACAAGATAAATCAAATTGATAATCAAGGTCGAAAACAAGGAAAGTGGATTTATTTTGGAAAGGATCGTCCTATGTTAGGCTATCCACCGGAAGGGAAAATTGAAGAAGGCACATATAAAGATGATAGAAAAAACGGGACATGGATTAAATACTATAAAGACGGGAAAACAAAAAAGCTAGAAGGACTTTACACCAATAACCGACCTTCAGGTAAATTCATTAAATACTGGCCCAATGGAGAAGTTAAAGAAGTCGGCACATGGGAAAGAAATAAATATAAAGATTCATTAGTAAGAAAATACGAAAATGGTGTTATAGAGTATCAAGCACTATATAATGAATCAGGAAAAGAAACAGGTAAAGTTCGTTATTATTACGCTAATGGACAGTTAGAGTTTGAATATGAAGCTGTCGATGGTATTCCTACAGGAAAAGCAATTCGCTATTATGAAAATGGAGATATTAAGGAAATTATTACATACAGTCCTGATGGTATCCCTTTAGAACGAATAGAAAAGGAGCCTGTTAAACCACTTGTAAAAGTAGATAAACCCGGAAAATCAAGAGAAAAGGCTCCGGTTGTTTCAAAACCGGTAACAATGGGTGTAGAATTTAAACCTAATGGGTACAATAAGTTGTACAATAAAAATCAAGAAATATGGCAAGATGGTTATTTTAAAAATGGTAGACTCTGGGATGGAAAAGTATATGAATATGACGCAGATGGAATATTGTTAAAAGTTAAAGTATACAAAGAAGGGGAATACCATTCTGATGGACAATTATAAGATTATTATTTTATCAAAATAAAAAAGGGAGGCGTTTAGTCTCCCTTTTTCTATCTTAGAATAAATATTATATTTGTTATTAAGTCTAATTTGATTGAAAAAATGACACAAATTAAAAAACACGATTTTTCAAAAACACTCCCTGTTGACAAAGTTGGTGTCGAAGAAAGAGTTAAAAAATTTCAAACAAGAAGCATCAAAAATGAAGCTAAAATACAAGGGCTGAAAATGGTGCTCAACATGATTGATTTAACAACTCTTGAAGGAAAGGATACTCGCTTTAAAGTAGAACAAATATGTTTTAAAGCAAAACATCTCCATGATTTTTATCCCGGACTACCTACAGTAGCAGCTGTTTGTGTTTATCCTTCCATGGTTAAAGTAGCTAAAGAATCCGTTAAAGGAACAGAAATAAAAGTCGCATCAGTATCAACTGCTTTCCCTGCAGGACAAGCACCCTTACAAGTAAAAATTGACGATACAAAATATGCCCTAGACAATGGTGCCGATGAAATTGATATGGTCATATCCAGAGGAAAATTTCTTTCGGGAGAATATAACTATGTTTTTGATGAAATTGCGACCATCAAAGAAGTTTGTGGAAATGCAAGATTAAAAGTTATTCTCGAAACCGGTGAACTTGTAACACTTGACAATGTTCGAAAAGCAAGCGATATTGCAATGTATGCGGGAGCTGATTTCATAAAAACGTCTACAGGAAAAATTAAACCTGCAGCAACAATGCCCGTAACCTATGTGATGCTACAAGCCATTAGAGATTTCTATCTAAAAACAGGAACAAAAGTAGGTATGAAACCCGCAGGAGGAATATCGAATGCAAAACTGGCATTGCATTATTTAGTTATGGTAAAAGAAACACTTGGGGAGGAGTGGTTAACCAATGAATGGTTTCGATTTGGTGCGAGTAGCTTAGCCAATGATGTCTTAATGCAAATTGTGAAAACAGATACAGGAATATACCAATCAACAGATTATTTTTCAAAAGATTAAAGAAATGGGGAAAACAAATAAAATATCATGGAATTATGCATCTGCACCGGAAAGCACATCCCATATTCAATTAAAACGTCAATATAACTTATTTATTGATGGAAAATGGCAAAAACCGGAATCCGGAAAATATTTCAAAACAATGAATCCCGCTACAGAAGAAGTATTAGCGGAAGTCGCTTACGGAAATCAAAAAGATATTGATAAAGCGGTTAAAGCCGCTAGAAAAGCATTTAAGAGCTGGTCAAAAATAAAATCTTCTGAACGAGCAAAATATATTTATCGTATTGCCCGGCTGATGCAAGAAAGAGCTCGGGAGTTTGCCGTTATTGAATCCTTAGATGCAGGAAAAACAATCAAAGAATCTAGAGATGTCGACATTCCTTTAGCATGCAATCATTTCTTCTATTATGCAGGATGGGCGGATAAACTGGAATATGCTTTTCCAAATCGGAAGGTAGAACCTCTAGGTGTCGCGGGACAAATTACACCATGGAATTTCCCCTTACTCATGGTCGCATGGAAAATAGCTCCTGCACTTGCAACAGGAAATACGGTTGTCTTAAAACCTGCAGAAACAACACCCCTTACAGCTCTAAAACTGGCTGAAATTATTGAAATGGCAGGATTACCATCGGGAGTTGTCAATATTGTTACCGGATACGGTGATACAGGAGCTGCACTTGTTGAGCATGAAGATGTCAATAAAATAGCTTTCACCGGTTCTACAGCTGTAGGAAAGATTATTCAAAAAGCTTGTGCAGGAACCAATAAAAAATTAACCTTAGAACTAGGTGGAAAATCCGCTAATATTATATTAGAAGACGCACCTTTAGATGAAGCTGTAGAAGGAATCATTAATGGAATTTTCTTCAATCAAGGACACGTTTGTTGTGCAGGATCAAGACTCTTTATTCAAGAATCTGTATTCAAAACTGTACTAGAAAAGTTAAAGTTCAGACTAAACTCTCTAATCGTAGGCGACCCTCTAGATAAGAATACAGATGTCGGGGCAATCAATTCAAAAGAACAGTTAGAAACCATTCAAAAGTATATAGATATCGGACTTAAAGAAGGTGCGGAAATCTATCAGCCGGATTGTAAACTTCCTAAAAAAGGATATTTCTGTCCTCCAACATTATTCACAGGAGTTGCTCAATCATCTGTCATTGTACAAGAAGAAATTTTCGGACCTGTACTCACAATACAGTCCTTTAGAACCGTTGATGAAGCTATTCAAAAAGCAAATAACACTCCTTATGGATTAGCAGCAGGAGTGTGGACAGACAAAGGCTCACGTATTTTTAACTTAACCACTAAATTAAATGCAGGTGTTGTATGGGCAAATACATACAATAAGTTCGACCCTACATCTCCTTTTGGTGGAATTAAAGAAAGTGGATACGGAAGAGAAGGAGGATTACATGGATTAT
>JALWLM010000321.1 GCA_027084145.1 Crocinitomicaceae bacterium
TTTTAAAGGAAAAAGGCGTTCTTAAAACAGAAAAACATTTTTTGGAATATATTAAAGAAAATAACATCGACACAACACAGTTTGATGCAGGGAAATATCGAATTCTTTCACAAACGCATATAGATGATTTGGTGAATGGTTTTGTTCGTGGTGAAAACGGACACGGGAAAGCTGAAGAGAAAGTCAATTTAATTTTCAATAATTGCCCTACGATTGAAGTAATGGCAAAAAATGTGAGTCTGTGTATCAAGGCGGATTCCGGTGAAATTGTAAACTATCTTTATACTCCTTCCACATTGAAACATTACGGTTTTAATAAGGCGACAATTCCCGCTTTATTTTTACCTGAAAAAGATTTGATTTATTTTGATACGGATGCGGAAGAGTTTGTACGCTTTATGGCAGATAAATTCAAAGCATTTTGGACATCGGAAAGAAGAAAAAAAATAAAAAAAATCGGTTTATCTTCGGAAAGTCAGGTGGCCACATTAGCTAGTATTGTCTATTCGGAAGAATCCAAATTAGATGAAGAATGGCCGATTATAGCAGGACTTTATTTGAATCGTTTACGAAAAGGGATGAAATTAGAATCAGATCCGACATTTCGTTTTTGTTGGGGAGACAAATTGAAAGGAGTAGAACGTTTAACATACGAGCACAGAGATATAGATTGTCCATATAATACATATAAGTATAAAGGATTACCTCCGGGGCCTATTTATATGGTTCCCAAAGAAGTTTATGATGCGGTACTGAATCCTGTAAAAACGAATTATTTATTTATGTGTGGAAAACCGGGAGGAAGAGGACATAACTTTGCAGTAACAAATGCCGAACATGAAAGAAATGCTCAAGTCTATAGAAAATGGTTACGGGAATATCTTCGAAAGAAAAAACATGATAGTTAGGCAATGAAATGGAGCTTCATTTTCATATTATTATGTCTGCAATTTAAAATATTTTCACAAGTGGAATTAGAGTGGAGTTTATTATATACGGGAATCAATAGCTTAGAAGATACTATGTGGTATGATGTAGGGAAGAAAGGAAGTGTGCAGGATGTTTTGATTCGTGAAAATATAATGCCTGATCCTTTTTGGAAAACAAACGGTAGAAAATTTGAAGCACTTGAAAATAAAGAATGGGTATTTCGCTCGATTTTCTTTATCAAAGAAGAACAGTTCAATAAAGAATTAATAGAAATAGAATTCCCTTGCGTGGATACTTATGCAAAAATTTATTTAAACGACCGGCTATTAGTCGAAACCAATAATTTTTTTCGTCCTTATCGATTTGAAATTAAAGATTTTTTACTAAAAGGAAGTAATGAAATAGAGATTCATTTTATCCCTCCCGTATTGTATTATCAAGACAAAACAAAATCAGATACAACGGGAAAATGGAAATTATCGAATCATAAATTGACTTATGATGGAGTTTATTTACCTGCACCCAATGATGAAGGAAAAATAAAAGTAGCTCCTTACACCCGAAAACCACAATATCAATTTGGTTGGGATTGGACACTTCGAATGAATACAATGGGATTACCTAAACCTGTAAAGATTTATTCTTATGATCATTTTAGGATTATTAATAAAACAGTGAATGTTCTATCAATAAAAGACAATCATGCAGAGATAGAGATAATTTTGTTCCTACAAGGTAAAAAAGAAGGAGAGATTCTTTGGGATAGTAATTTATTTGGAAAAGAAAGGGTGACTATCAAAGATGGAGAGATTCGTCGTAAAATAAAAATTCAAAATCCGAAGCTTTGGTGGCCGAAAGGATACGGAGAACCTTTTTTATATATGGATACCATTTCTTTGTATTATGAAAATAAACAACAAGAAACACTACCGTTGAAATTTGGAGTAAAAACATCTGAATTAGTAATGGAAAAAGATGAATGGGGAACGAGTTATTATTTTTTAATTAACGGTAAACGTGTTTTTTGCAAAGGAGCAAATTATATTCCGCAAGAAGTTTTTCCTTCAAAAGTCAATGATTCTTCAATGATATCTTTGGTGAAAGAAGCTTCCCGAAATAATTTTAATATACTTCGTGTTTGGGGAGGAGGTTATTATCCGGATGAGGTATTTTTTGAAAAATGTGATGAATTGGGAATAATGGTTTGGCAAGACTGTATGTTTGCTTGTTCCATGTATCCGGGAGATGATTGGTTTTTAAATAATGTGAAAGAGGAACTCTCTTATCAAATTCCAAGAATAGCTTCGCATCCATCAGTTGTATTAATCAATGGGAATAATGAAGTCTTTGTAGCATGGAAATATTGGGGATTTCAGATAAGATACGGCTTGTATGGAGAAAAAGCAAGAAAAATAGAAGATTGGTATGAAACTCTATTCCAGAAATTGATTCCTGATATCGTTAAAGAAAGCACAAGTATTCCTTATGTGCATACCTCACCGTTGAGTCATTGGGGAAAAGATGAATTTTACGAGGATGGTTCTCAGCATTATTGGGGAGTATGGCATGGAAAAGATCCTTTAATTGATTTTGCACGGAAGAGCGGACGTTTTAATGCTGAATATGGTTTCCAAAGTTTTCCGGAGTTTTCAACGATTTATCGTTTTGCCGAAAAAGAAGATTTTAATATTGACAGTGAAGTAATGAGCTATCATCAAAAGAGCTATGTGGGGAATAAAATGATTTTAAAACATGCTCGTATTTTATACGGAGAACCGAAAAAATTTGAAGAATTTGTTTACTATTCTCAATTAACACAATCTAAAGCTGTAAGCATGGCAATTGCTTCACATCGTTTAGATCAACCTCGTTGTGGAGGAACAATTTATTGGCAATACAATGACTGTTGGCCGGGACCAACTTGGTCAAGTATGGATTATTACGGAAATCGCAAAGCATTACATTATGAGGTCAAAAAAGATTTTCAAGAAGTAGCGGTTTTAAGAAAATACGAGGAATTAAATAAAAGTTCGTTTTTTATCATATCGGATCATGATAAAAGCGGAAAATTAAAATGGAAAATTTATGATGAAAAAGGACAGAAAATATTAAAAGAGACGGAAGGAGAATTTTATTCTTTACGAGGGAATCAACCGGCTCTCGTGTTATCGTCGAAAGATATCTGTAAAATAACGAAAGGGAAAGATTTTATTATTCAAATGGAGTGGGCGGGAGAAAGAGAAAGTTTTAAGCGTATTTTTAATTGCATCGATACGAGAAAAGAATTAAAGAAAAAAGCAAATTATACAGTGAATATAAAAGAGGAGAAACTCATTATTGAAAACGACCATCTTCTAAAAGATGCATGGATTTTTAATAAAACGGGCAAACCCCTTATT
>JALWLM010000322.1:0-2822 GCA_027084145.1 Crocinitomicaceae bacterium
AACAACAGATATCTTAGGTTTTTTGCCGATGGCTATTTCAGTAACTGCCGGAGCGGAAGTGCAGCGACCGTTAGCAACAGTTGTCATTGGAGGTTTGTTAACAGCTGTATTATTAACCATGTTTGTTATACCGGTTATTTATTACTTATTAGAGAAGAAAGATGAAGATAAATAAAAGAAACATCTTGTTAGGAATACTTTTGTGGCATGTTAATTTATTTGCCCAAGACACTTCTTATCTCTCTACGGATGCCATTTTAAATGATTTAGATAAAAGTTTAGAGATTCTAATTGCTCAGCAAAAAATATCTCTTCGGAAAAAACAAGAAAAATCTGCTTGGGATCTAGATAAGACCCAACTAGGTTGGATGTGGGGAAACTATAATTCATTAAAAGAAGATTATGGTTTTGAAATAAGTCAAAGTTTTCGTTTTCCCACGGTTTATATGCATCAAAAGAAATTGAGTCAACTTCAAAGCCGGACAGCAGCGTTAGAACTGGAAGAAAGAAAATTATCAATGGCAGTAGAAATAAAGAATACTTCTAATAATTTACTTTATCTCTACGAGATAAGAAACATTATACAAGAACAATTGGATTTGTTAAATGAGAGTATTCAACAGCAGGAAGAAAAGTTTAAAAGTGGGGTTATTACAGAGTTGGATGTTTTGATTTTAAAGTCAAAAAAAGCAGAATTAATTTCTGAAAAAACAGGTATATCAACGGAAATTAGTAGATTAGAATATCGTTTAGGAAGCTTAATTGGTCGTCAAGGAAGAGTTAGTTTATCGGATAAAGAATATAAAATTAAACTATTTAAAGAAGATGGTTTATCGGTTAAGCATCCTAAGATTGTGTTACAAGAACAGGAATTGCAATTAGTAGAACAAGAAATAAAATTACAAAAGTCCAATATGCTTCCTGATTTTGAATTTACCTATCAAAATACATCCCTACAAGGGTTTTATAATATCAATGGACAAGAAATTTATTATGGAACAGATAAACGTTTTCAGAGTTTACAAGGAACGATTGCTATTCCGTTGTTTTTGGGCTCATATAAATCCAAAATAAAACAAGCCAAAGTGCAAAGAGAAATAAGGTCTTTAGAATTGAAACAGATAGAATTAGAATGGGATAATGAGTATCGACAGGCATTAAAAGATTATCAAAACAGCTTAATGCTGTTTGAAAATTTTGAAAAAGAAATAAAACCATTGGCAAAAAAATCGTATGAATATGCAAAAGAGAAAATGGATACAGGAGCAATTTCGTTCTTGGATTTTAAGGATGAGTTTTTTAAGTATTTAGAGATTTTAAAACAAGAAAAAGAAATTATTAGAAAATTGAATCAATCAGTAATAAAATTAGAGTATTTATCAGCTAAAGAAATAGAGAAATGAAAATTATAGGGATGATTATATCAATATTGCTCTTGTACTCTTGTTCATTAAATCAAGAAGAACAAGAAAAACATGGTGAAGATCATGAAAATCATTTACCTGAAGGAATGGTTTTTTTGACGGACAAACAAATTGAAGTGTTGGAATTAAAAACAGCACCTTTAGATCAAAGAAGTATAAATACATCAATAAAAGTAAATGGTAGATTAGAGCTTGCTCCTCAAGATAAAGCAACGATTACTTCAATGTTAAGTGGTGTCATAACAAATATCAAAGTGATTGAAGGTGACCAAGTAAAAAAAGGAGAAATAATTGCCACTATCCAAACCTTGGATTTTCTTAAAATTCAAGAAGAATATAGTAGCGAAATGGCAAGGTTTGAGCGATTAAAGAAAGAACTAGAACGGGCTTCTAATTTATATCAGAAGAATATTATTTCGGATGCGGAACTTCAAAAAGTAAAATCAGAATATAAGCAAAGTCAATCCTCGCTTCAAGCCAAAAAAATGAAGTTGAAGATGTTGAGAGTTTCCCCCGAATCAATCAGCAAAGGAAATTATTCTTCATCTTATTTTATTCGCGCTCCGTTTTCGGGAGATATTAGTGCAGTCCATGTAAATACAGGGACATTTATACATCCTGAAGACGAATTGTTTGAAATGATAAATAATGATGAATTACACGTTGATTTCATGGTGTATGAAAAAGATTTTTACAGCTTGAAAAAAAATCAAAATATACGTTTTCGTACCAATGTTTATCCGGATAAAGAATTTTATGGGAAAATTCACGCAATTAGTCCTTTATTTGAAGAAGAGCAAAATGCCGTTCATGTTCATGCAGAGATTATAAATAAAGATCATTTATTGATTCCCGGAATGTTTGTTGAAGGAGAGATTTTAAGAGGAGAAAAGAAAGTAAAAGCAATACCAACGGAATCGGTTGTCAATGTAGGAGATAAATACTATGTATTTATAGAAGCTAAAAGGAAACGTCAAAAACAAAAAGGAAGAACTTTTTTAATGGTAGAAGTTGTTAAGGGAGAAACGGATGGATACTTTACAGAAATACGTTTCTTAAATCAATTACCTAAAGATATCAAGGTCGTAACAAACGGAGCTTATTATTTACTTTCAGAGATGAAAAAATCGGAGGCGGAACATAGTCACTAAATTGATTTTTAGAAAGAGAATGAAATATAAGGTGAAAGTCGTTAACACATCAGATGGCTCTTCAAGTCTTTATATTCCTGAATTAGATGAGCACTATCATTCTTCTCACGGAGCTATACAGGAAGCTTTGCATGTGTTTTTAGAAAATGGCATTCGACGGTTTAATTTGCGGGAGTTAAAAATCTTTGAAATGGGATTTGGAACAGGCTTGAACGCCCTTATTTCAATGATAGAAGCAGAAAAAGAA
>JALWLM010000322.1:2832-3328 GCA_027084145.1 Crocinitomicaceae bacterium
CCAAATAAAATTATTTCAGCATTAAATTACTCGGATTTTTTAAAAGGAGAAAGTGAAGTATTATTTCAAAAAATACATGGAGCAGAATGGGGAGTAGAAGTAAAAATCTCTCCTTTTTTTACGATAAAAAAAATTCAGGGTAAAATAGAAGAGCACCAATTGGAGCAGTGCGATTATGATTTAATTTTTTTTGATGCCTTTGGACCAAGAGCACAAGGAGAAATGTGGAAAGAGGAAATACTAAAAAAAATGTATGAAGGACTCAAAGAAAAAGGAGAATTAACTACTTATTGTGCTCAAGGTAAATTTAAACGCAGTTTAAAAGCGTTAGGGTTTGAAGTGATTGCTTTACCGGGGCCTCCGGGGAAAAGAGAAATGACCATAGCAAAAAAAAGAGCTCAACATTGAGCTCTTTTTTTAACCTAAACCAAAACAAACAAAATACATTTCTGTATGATTTAACTACTAACCATTCTAAATATACGTACATCTAACA
>JALWLM010000323.1 GCA_027084145.1 Crocinitomicaceae bacterium
AATGCACCACAACGGTTTGGCTATGCGTAGTGCGGGATTTTAAAGTCCAACATTTTCGGTTTTATTACTAATTTTATTCACTTCTGTAATGTTTCTATTATGCACATTACCCGCATTACGTATAGCCTTTGTTGTGGTGTCGTTATTTATCTTCATCTACTTGAATTTCTAATAATTCATAATCTTCGAGTTCTTTATAAATACTTGACAATTCAGCATTCAATTGTGAAATATATTCAGTGCTTATATGAAAGAATAAATCTCCTTCATCATCATCTAATTCAAATTGAAATTCTCCTTTTTTTAGTTCCAATAAAAGTTCATTAAAAACATTTTTGACTTCAATAGGCTTGTCTTCTGTTAAATTTATTTCTAATGTTTTATTGCCAATTGAAAATACTAAACTTGTTTTCGTTTCTTCTCTTTTGATAAATGCTTTTTTAGTTTCCATATATTTTACTTCTTTCTCCAAAGGCATCTTTCCCGCCTTCTAATGTTTTCATACTAATTTCTTTCCAATCTAAGTCGGCCTTAGATTTATCATTACAAATCAAATTGTTTGAAAATGGATTACCTTGATAAGTATAATATCCATTAATGTCGTGTTCTCTGTAAATTGAGTTATATGGCAAAGTTCTTACAGCAATATTTGCATCGTGAGTTGCGATTATTACTCTTTTTCCAGTTTGAGCTTTTTCTTTAAGCATCGGAACTATGACATTACTTATATAATCATTCCCTAAACTTTTTTCAGGTTCATCAATGATATAAATTTCTTTATCTTCTAATAGCTCGTTATGAAGCAATACCATTGAAGATTCCCCAGTTGAAGGTTTATAATCTTGCCCATCTAATGTAAAATGTCTATAAAATAGTAATAAGTCACTTAGATTATTAATATTCTCAGAACCTTCAACTTCATTTAGTTCGGTAATCTTCTCAAATAGACTGTTAGCATATAAATGTTTTTGAATTTTTTCTAAAATTGAAGCAAAATTCTTTTGTGGATTTTTAGTAGCAGTTTTTACAGGTTTGTAATTAGCATTAATAAACTTTCCATTTTGGATAACTAAGTTAGTTTGACAATATAGCTTACCCTTTTCGCCAAGATCTCCCACAAATTCAATGCTTGGCTCTATTGTTTGAAATAGATTTTTTAATATTTTTTTTAAATCTTTTTCAATTTTAATTCTATTGCTTGCATATTGACTAAACCCTGTACTTACTGGTTTTTGTGGTTGCCCTGTTTTTTTTGCTATTTCTTCAACGAAGACATTAATTATTTGATTGAAAAGAGTAATACTGCGTAAGTTAATTATTCTTTTTTCAGATTCCGTTTTTAATTTTGTTAGTATTTTTTGAATTACTTCTTTTAGTTCTTCATAAAGTTCATCACCTATTATATCTAAAATCAAATCATCAGAATTTACATTCTCTATGAATTCTTTTACATATTTTAAGATTAAAGAAATCTCTTTAAAATCACGTGCAGAAGTAGGTTCGTCAAGTGGTGTGAAATTTTGGATTTTTAATTTCTTAGAAATTTTATTGGTCTGTTCTATTGAAAAATACCTGCGGTACGAACTTAAACTTGTTACATTTTTTTCAGTAGAATTCCTTATGTTTTTTAATTCTTGATAGCAATCATCTATTCCAAACTCACTCAGATTTGCATCAAATAAACTTCCTTTTAAATCATAACTAGCTTCTAATGTTTGAGCAGTTGATTGGTAAACTTTGGTTTTTATTCCTAATTCATTATAATACTTAGAAAGTGCGTGAAGAATATCTGATTTTCCAGTTCCTTTCGATCCGAAAATAACATTAATATCATTGTAAATATTAATACTTACTTTATCAAAAGGATTACTCTGAAAAGGAAATAGTTCTATGCTTTGTTTTGTTTTTTTATCCAATATTGTATTTATCGTTGCAACATCTTTTTCTAACAAAAAACAAAATTGATCAAAGGATTGTACTGGTAATCTTAAATCAGGTAATGTTTTTGATTCTTTTATATAATCATCCCAGTTTTGAACATCTGAGCCATAAATAGAATTATGTCCGTGACTTATATATATTCCTGCTGAAATTGAATTAGTAGCTTCTTTAAGAACTCTTTTTTTATTAGAAACAAGTCCAATTAATTTTTCTACATCATCATTTATTAGGTTAGGTTTTTTTCCATAATAATGAGCAATATACAAAGTATCAAGAGAATCAAAATTATTAACGGTTTCTTTTATCGAAATATTAAAGTTGTCTGCTGTTTTTCCTGCCAGAAGTTTTTGAACGGTATCATTAAATTTATCTACATTTTTTGGATTCGTGATGACAATTAAATGAGCTTTTCTTCCATCTTCAAGAATATCTAGTTCAATACCTGGCCAAATTTGACAAACATCTTTTGTTTTATCTTTAAATTGTCGGTATTGAAGCAAATCAAAATGATTGTGATTTGTGATAGCTAATATTTTGACATCAGTTTGCCTGATTATTTCATCAAATTTTTCGGCATCAATATTCCTATTATCTGAATCTCCTTCTTTACATTTTTTTGTATGTACGTGAATATCTATTTTCATTTAATATCTCTTGTTTTCTTCTAATGCACCACAACGGTTTGAATATGCGTAGTTGCGGACTTTTTAGCACTTACTTTTGGTCTTTTACTACAGTTTGTTCAAAGATACAAATTTTTGGTTAAGCTATAAAACCGCAATTACGTATATTTTGTGTTATGGGCTTTTTTCTTTCAATTCCCACATATATTCATAATATTAAACTAAATCAGCAACTAATTAATTGCCTTGGTATATATGCCAATCTTGAAGATTATTAACTTGAACATTTCCTACACTTTGTTGAACATTGCCTTTGAAATATTCCCAATTACCATTATATTTCTTATAAAATAAAATCGCATTGAGATAAGTTTTTTCTTTCGTACTAACATTTTGTAAAAGAATTTCTGTGTTTAATTCTATAAAAAATTTAGTTTTTTTCTTTGAAATGATATTCACCTCTAAAAGTCCAGGAGGTGTATCAATAGTCCAATTGCCGCCGACAGTTCTTCCTATTAAATCAGATTTAACTCTGTCGACATCAATATTATCAGAGGAACACGATAAAAAAATAAATAGTACCATTGTTAATAATGTTGTTTTTTTCATAATGTAATTCATTTTAAATTTCCTACTCCAAAATTTTATAGTTGGCTTTTCGGTTTGTTCCCAACTTTTCAAATTCACTATTTTCATTTGTTTTGACTTAAGTTTTTTTTCATAAGTTAAATACAATATTCCGTTATTTAT
>JALWLM010000324.1 GCA_027084145.1 Crocinitomicaceae bacterium
TTCTACCTCTGTTTCTTTTCTCGATATAAAAACGGATGTTTTCAAGCGTTTATTTTTTGTAAAACATCTTTTACAGCTCTTTCCGGAGAAATATTTTCTTCTTTTAAATCATAAGTTAACTGGACACATTTTTCTCCAACGTTTTTAGCAAAAGACACAAAAAGTGTTTCGCCGTCACAATAAACTCCCAAAGGAAGCTGACACCCCCCTTCCATCAAATTCAATATTTTTCTTTCCACAGCAATATTTTCTTGCACCTTACTGTCGTTCATCTTTTGAAGTAAATTCAAAAGTTCCATGTCTTCTTCTCTAATCTGTAATCCCAGAACTCCTTGTGCCGGAGCAGGAATAAATTCTTTAGGGTTCAAGATTACCACATAGAACTCAGATAAATCAATCTCCAATCGATCCACTCCTGCTTTTGCTAAAACAATCGCATCGTATTCTCCTTTCCGAAGTTTATCAATTCGGGTCGGTACATTTCCTCTTAAATCAATAATATTTAAATCTTCTCTAAAATGTAATAGTTGTGATTTTCTTCTTGCGGAAGAAGTTCCTACAATAGCTCCTTTTTTCAAATCCCATTTTTCATTTTTATCGACAGCTTCTTTTTTTAAAAGAAGAATATCTGATGGATTAGCTCTACTTGAAACTGCTCCAATTATCAAGCCTTTCGGCGGATTTGTCTCCAAATCTTTATGCGAATGTACCGCTAAATCTATTTCTTTAGACAATAAGGCTTCTTCTATTTCTTTGGTAAAAAAACCTTTACCTTCCAGCTTATCAAAACTTAAATCTTGAATCTTATCTCCTTTTGTTTTAATGATATTTATTGTTACTTCACATCCTAATTTTTCTAATTCGGACGAAACAAAATTAGCTTGCCATAAAGCAAGATCACTCCCTCTTGATCCGATTATTATTTTCATTTTTTACTGTTTAGTAAGATTTCTTTTGCCATAAGCATCGGTCCGCTTATATATTTCTTCTCCATATAAGCGATCACTTTCTCCAATGTTTCTTTCGACTGATCATCCATTTGAGCAAGTTCATTGGAAAATACATCTTCCATGGCCCTCTTTTTAATTTCTTTCACTTTTTCAGGAACAACTCTCATTGCCAGTTCAACAATACGCTGATGATGTATTACTTTAAATTCTTCTAATGCCTCCTTTAGAATTTTTTCCGCATGGACAATTTCCCTTGCTCTTTCTTTTAAGTTTTGATTGGAAATCTGTTGTAAAAACTCAACGGAAATATGCGTTACAGGATGTTTTTCTTTAATTTCAGGTGAAAGATCTTGTGGAATGGCGATATCAATGACTACTTTATTCGTTGTTTCTCCTTGCAATAACATTTCGTAAATTTCCGGAGTGATAATATGAGATTCTGCTGCCGTACAAGTGATAATCACATCAAATCCTTTATCAAACTCCTCTAATTGAGCTAAAGGATATGCTTTTCCTCCCAAATCATCGGCTAGCTTTTCTGCCTTTTCAACAGTTCTGTTAAATACAGAAAAATTAGTAAAACCGTGCTTTTTCAGGAATCGCCCCATATTGGTATTTGTAACACCTGCTCCAATAATCAAAAAACGGGCATCCAATGGAACATTTAATTCTCTTAACTTATGATACGCCAACGAAACAACCGATACGGGTTTCTTTGCAATACTTGTTTCCGTATAAATTTGCTTTGCTGTTTCTATCGTTTTTCTAAGAAGGATGCGTATAAAATCCCCCGAAAGCCCCTGTTTTCTAGAAAGTTCAAAATCTTTTCGTACTTGAGTAATTATTTCTCTCTCTCCTACAATCATTGAGTCTAAAGAAGAAGCAACCTTCATCAAATGCTCTACTGCATCTATTCCGTTATAGATTTCCGGTTTTTGAACAAACGAAGCTATAACATCAGAAGAAAAATCAGAATAAAGAGTTTGAAAAAACTTATTCAGAAATTGGTCGTCAACCCTTTCTTCGGTTAAAAATAAAAATTCCACACGATTGCATGTAGATAAAAACATGATTTCATCCAACCCCATGATTTCTTTTAAAAAGGAAAAACGTTCTTTCCGTTTTTCCTCTTCAATATGCAATACACCAAAGTCATTTACAGATAAACTTCGATGTGTAAATGCTATAATATGATAATCATCCATACTCCTTGCCTGAATCATAATACAAAAATGACAAACTAATCTCTGAAGTTTGTCATAAAAATGTCATTTTTTTAAATTTAGAAACGTTACAAACAACAAAAGTCTTTATCTTTGATAAAAACGATTTCATGTCAAAACTTTGTATTGTTCCTACACCCATCGGAAACCTTGAAGACATTACCTTAAGAGCAATTAGAACATTAAAAGAAGCAGACTTTATTTTGTCTGAGGACACACGTGTCACAAAACGGCTATTAAAACATTTTGACATAGAAGCCAAAGTAAAATCTTTTCATGCATATAATGAGCATAAAATCTTAGAAAAAACATTGAATGACATTAAATCTTCAAAATGTGTTGTTCTTGTTTCCGATGCAGGAACTCCCGGTATTTCAGATCCCGGATTTCTGTTGATTCGGGAATGTGTGGAAAATAACATCCCCGTGGAATGTCTCCCCGGCCCGGTTGCTTTTGTTCCTGCCTTGGTTGCCAGTGGACTTCCATGCGACAGATTTGTTTTCGAGGGATTTCTCCCCCACAAAAAAGGAAGACAAACACGGCTAAAAAATATCGCTCAAGAAAAAAGAACTTCAGTTCTCTATGAATCTCCTCATCGATTAGTAAAATGTCTTTCTCAAATAGAAAAGTTCATGGGAGCAGACAGAAAAGTCTGTGTCGCCCGAGAGTTAACCAAAATCCATGAAGAGTTTACAAGAGGAACCGCAAAAGAAGTCCGTGAATATTATGAAAATAAGACTGTAAAAGGGGAAATTGTTATCATTATAGAAGGGGAAAATACTTCATCTTAAGTATTATATTTTAATAAAATATGGAAAACATACTGAAAAAAATAAAATCACAAGCCTTTTTCTTAGTGGACAAAGGTTCTGCAGAAAAGGCGTTTGAATTAAGATATTTCACAATTGATCCTCCGGAAAAAGACAATGAAGTCATGATTGAAGTGGAGGGATTTGGAATCAACTATGCGGAAGTAATGGCTCGCATGGGATTATATAAAGAAGCCCCGAAAAAACCTAGTATTCTCGGATATGAAGTTGTTGGAAGAATCATCCAGTGCGGTAAAAATGCAGATACTTCCCTTTTAGGAAAACGCGTACTTGCTTTTTGTAGATTTGGAGGATACGCTAAACATGTAATC
>JALWLM010000325.1 GCA_027084145.1 Crocinitomicaceae bacterium
GCGGAAAGGTGACAGAGCTAATCGGCTTAAACAGTGATTTGGAAAACAAAAATATCATTATATTAGAAGATATTGTAGATACCGGTTTAACGATAGATAAAATAATTGATTTGTTAAAAGGTAAAAACTGCAAATCAATAAAAATATGCACATTGTTGTATAAGCCAGAGGCATTTCAAGGTGAAAACATCCCTGATTATATAGGGTTCTCCATTCCAAATAATTTTGTTGTCGGTTATGGAATGGATTATAATGAGAGAGGAAGAAATTTAAAAGAGTTATATAAAATAATAGAGTGATGATTAATTTAGTATTATTTGGCCCTCCGGGAGCAGGAAAGGGTACACAATCTGAAAGAATAGTTGAAAAATATGGGTTGATTCATTTGTCAACAGGAGATGTATTTCGAGCAAACATGAAGGAAGAAACCGAGCTTGGGAAGTTAGCAAAACAATATATTAGTAAAGGAGAATTAGTTCCCGATGAGGTAACGATTAATATGTTGAAAGAGGAGGTGCTGAAACATAAAAACCCTAAAGGATTTATCTTTGACGGTTTCCCAAGAACGGCGAAACAAGCAAAAGCTTTAGATATATTTATGGAAGAGATTGGAAGTGAAGTTTCACAGATGATTTCTTTAGATGTAGAAAAAGAAGAATTAAAGAAACGACTCGCAAAACGAGCTATTGATAGCGGTAGAGAAGATGATGCTGATCCGGAAATCATAGAGAACAGAATAAAAGTGTATCAGGCAGAAACAGCTCCAGTAATGGAATATTATGATAAGCAAGGGAAGTGGACAAAAGTGGACGGAATTGGAGAAATAGATGAAATTACAGAACGCTTATTTGAAGTAATTGATAAGTTGATTAAATAGGAAAAATGGCCTCGAGTAACTTTATCGATTATGTAAAAATACACTGTAAATCAGGTAAAGGAGGAAAGGGGTCTTCACACCTTCGAAGAGAGAAGTATATTCCTAAAGGAGGCCCTGACGGAGGGGATGGAGGAAGAGGAGGTCATATTATTCTTCGAGGGAACAAACAAATGTGGACGCTTCTACATTTGAAATACAGGAAACATATTAAAGCCGGTCATGGAGGGGATGGCTCTGGAGGATTAAAGACAGGGGCTCAAGGGGAAGATGTTTATATAGATGTTCCATTAGGAACCGTGGTTAGAGATGGAGAAACAGGAGCGTTCTTGTTTGAAATAACGGAAGACGGACAAGAGGAAATTTTACAACGAGGAGGAAGAGGAGGTTTGGGGAATAATCATTTTAAATCGGCAACGAATCAAACTCCAAGATATGCTCAGCCCGGGGAAGATGGCATGGAAGGGTGGAAAATATTGGAGTTAAAAATATTAGCAGATGTAGGATTGGTGGGATTTCCTAATGCAGGGAAAAGTACGCTTCTTTCTGTATTGTCTGCTGCAAAACCCGAAATCGCAGACTATCCCTTTACAACGCTAAAACCGAACTTGGGCATTGTTAGCTATCGTGATTTCCGGTCTTTTGTCATGGCAGATATACCGGGAATTATTGAAGGAGCAAGTCAAGGAAAAGGTTTGGGACTTCGTTTTTTGAGACATATTGAAAGAAATTCATTGTTGCTTTTCTTAGTACCCGCAGATAGTGATGATATTGTTAAGGAATATTCCATTTTATTAAATGAACTTAGAAAATTCAATCCTGAATTATTAGATAAAGACCGAATCTTAGCCATTTCAAAATCAGATATGTTGGACGACGAATTAAAAGAAGAGTTGACAAAAGAATTGCCCAAGGGAGTGGACACTCTTTTTATTTCATCAGTTGCCCAGCAAGGGTTAGATGAGTTAAAAGATTTAATTTGGAAAAAGTTGAATGATGATTGAATTTCTCGAATCTATAGATAGAGAGATAGTTTTATCTATCAATGGATTAAACACCCCTTTATTAGATGTCATTATGTGGTGGGTTACTAAAAATGTGACTTGGTTAACTCCTGTTTTTTTTACTTACTTATTTTACGGAAAAACAAAAGATATTAAACAAACCTTATTATTAGTAATTACATTGATACTTGCAGTATCAATTGCAGATTTAAGTTCCGTTCATTTATTTAAAAATGTTTTTGAAAGATACCGACCTTCGCACAACTTGTTACTTTCAGATCAACTTCATTTTTATCAATATGAAGACGGGAGTTTTTATCAAGGGGGATTATATGGTTTTGTTTCCTCTCATGCTGCTAATATGCTTGCGATTTGTACTGTTCTATTTCTCGCTTTAAAGAGATTTTATCGAAACATACAGATTGTTTTGATATTTCTTGCAATATTAGTAGGGTTAAGCAGGGTCTATTTCGGAGTACATTATTTGAGTGATGTTATAGCCGGCGCTATTTTGGGAATTTTTACAGGGGTAATTGCTGTTAAGTTTTTTTATAAACGATTTTCCGGATGATGACTTATTTTTATATCTTTTTAGGAGGAGGATTAGGAAGTTTAGCTCGCTATTTAACTTCTAAAATGATGCTGACCTTATTTAAAACTAATTTTCCTTTAGGAACATTTGTTTCTAATATTGTTGCTTGTTTAATTCTTGTTTTTGTTGTAATAGGAGCCAATGATAAATTATCAAACAGCTGGATTTATCCTCTTGTTGTAGTTGGATTTTGTGGAGGGTATAGCACCTTTAGCACTTTTAGTAATGAGACTGCTCAATTAATAGAAAACGGAAATATCGTTTTGGCGATTGCAAACATCATCATTTCCGTTATTGTTGGCGTTGGGTTAATCTATTGGATACGTATTTCTAATAGTTAAAATCAGCAAGGAAATCTTCTAATCTTTTAGAAAGTTGATTTCTTTTTTCTATAAGTTGTTGCGTGTCTTTATTCTGTATTTCGCTTTTCTTTTTATACATTTTTAAGTGGTAAAAGAACATGTAGGTTGCAAAACCTGTAAGGCCGATAGAAAGAAAATAAAGTATAGCTAAACCCCAGTTGGGATAAATATAGTGGTAAAATACCGGAATGACCCAAGCGTTGAAAACAGCAATAAGAGGCATTCCTAAAACAATTTTTACAGAACTCCAGAACACAGGGCGTTTCATGATTTTCTTGACAATCTTGCGCGTTAGGAAATAAGGAATAGCACAATGGATAAATCCAATAATCGCAAAAGGCAGAAGTAGTAAAGCTTTAAATAAATGTTTGTTTTTTGAGCTTTTTTCAAAATGTTTCCAATGAATTAAATTTTCTTCTATGTTGTTTTTCTTCAATAAACTAAAGTATTCATCGGATTCAGACTTTACTTGATTCAGTATTTCCTGATCCCGTTTGTTATTATTTAACCATTTGGCAAGCTGTTTAGAGTATATCCAGCGTTCTTCCAGACTTAAATTGTTATCAAAACACTCATTATTCATTCCTTTTCGGGTAATCATCATGATTTGTTCATGGAATGGAGCTAAATCAGCACGTTGATTATGTGTGATTTGCTCTTGCATCATTTTTTCTATTGTGCGTGTTAAAGATGTTATTGTACGATTTTTATTTTCTAAATAATCTTTTTTGTAATCATTTAGAAGTATTGAATCAGAAAAAGAAATTAAAACATCACTTCTCATTTTAGATGGTTCCGTATAGTTTAAACCAACAGCACAGATTTTTATTTCTTTTTCCCAGTTGTTTTCTTCTAATGATTCAAAGCCAATGCGTATCGCTCCTTTTCTTACTTTTTTGAGCCTCCTGATAAAAACATCATCCGTAAAGCCTTCAGCAAATAAAAGGAGGTTTCTTTTTCTTTTGAGTAACCGGGCACATTCATCAAAAACCGCCTTATTTTTTTTTAAAGCTTCTTCTCCTCCATCCAGTTGACGGTAAATTGGAAGCATTTGGCAGGAAGATAATAAAGGTTTTAACGGCTTAATGAACACATCGGAACGTGTCATAAAGAAAACACTGGGTCTTGAAAACTCACCAAATGCAAGAGGGTCTAAAAAGGATGATGGGTGATTGGTAGCATAGATGGTGCCGTCAAGCATTTTTTTAGGGTTATTGATGACTTTATGTTTTCGAAAAAAAATACGCAATGAATAACTCATTACGATTTTTAAAAATAAATACATCAATCTCATTGTTCTACTCCTTTTTTCTCTTCTTCAGGGTCATTTTCAGTTCTTTTTGATTTAGACTTCTTGTTTAGGTGAACCCCGAGAGTTAATTCGTGCGTCCCGTTCATTGTCTTTTTCATTAAAGCATTCGAAAATTCAAATCCATATGCGAAATAAATATTTTTTAGAAAATGTACCCCAAACTGTACGGTGACATTTTTAGTATTACGGTAATTAATGCCTAGCCAAAGAGCTTTATCATAAATTACTCTAGCACCTAAATCCCATGAAAAAGGAGCGTTTTTAACTATTCTGGCAACAAATATAGGCTCGATTTCAATCGTATTAGAAGCAGGAAATAAATATTTTAATACAGAAAAATAATGCCTTTCAAAATAACTGTCTGTTTCGATAGAAAATACAGCTCTGTTTTTAAACGCTTGAGAAACGGAAAACCCGAGAAATAATTTTTCGGAATAAAATACCATGCCTGCATTAGCATCAAGAATGTTTTGATTAGAGCTTATAGCAAGATAATTGTCTAATGTGGCGTCATTTTCTTGATATAAGATAATTCTATCTTGATTAACGTTAAAATTATTCCATCCAAGCCCTATCCCCGCTCCAAACATTACTTTTTTTGTAAAAGGCAAGTGGATCGCATAATTTCCTTTTAAAGATGTTTTTGAAAAAGGACCGATTGCATCTAACAAAACAGTTCCGCCAACAACATGTTTAATTCCTGTAGAAGTTTTTCTTTCAGGAGGAGATGAGAGAAAAGAAGTATATATTTCATTTGTTTCTGTTTCTTGACCAAGAACGGTATTCATAGAAAACACCATTGTTCTCGGTTTTCCGGAATACCCTAACCATTGAGCCCGACCTATCATCTCAGCGTTTAAGGTGTTTGTCATCCCTCCTGCAGCAGGATTGAGATAATAAGAATTATTTGCTAACTGGATGAAATTAACTTCTTGTTGTCCGAAAACAGTTTGTGTAAATAAAAGAGTGATAACCAAAATAAATTGCTTCATAGGTAAAAAATTATCGAATAATACTAATGTCACCGTTAAAAACAGTGTTTTTTTCATCGTTCAGTTCAATTTTATAGAAATAAGTCCCCATTGGTAAATCCTCACCGTTATAAGTGCCGTCCCAAGGTCTTGAATATCCTGTAGATTCATATACAACATTACCCCAGCGGTTAAAAATGATGACATGGCATTCCGGATAGAGTTTCTCTAAATTTTGAATAATAAATAAGTCATTTTTTCCATCACCATTAGGGGTGATAATAGTAGGAAAGACTAATTCGGTTCCCTCGCACAAAGTGGTTTTAATGACTATTGTGTCTGATTGAGAAAGGCAATAATCTGATGTTGTTTCGAAAATAATATTGTTTTCGGCTAATTCCAAAACTGTAACATTAGCGGGATTTTCAGAGGGGTCTTCAAAAGAAACATTGTATTGTAAAGCTCTCCATTCTCCGGTAATTTCCGGGGTGGTTCCTGTTGCTTCTACTTGAAAAGGGAGGTTTGTAGAAAAACAGAACATTGTATCAGGAGTGATAATTTCAGGTTTAAAATGGGAAAACACACTAGCGGTATCATGTGTCGGTGGACAAACACCGTTTGAAATAGTCCAAACAAAATGAGACCAACCGTTTTGATTAAGCGTTACTATAGTTGTGTTAGAGTCTATTGTAACATTGTTTATCGGTTCTAAAGCGGCCCAAAAACCATCAGCAGAAGGGTCGTAGTTTGCTGTTAATAGTGCTGAATAATTATTACAAGCATAAACAGTGTCATTCAATACACTGGCATTTAGGGCTTGTGTTGCAACCAGAATAACAACGGTGTCATACAAACTTCCGCAATTGGCAGAACTAACTGTCCATTGAACCATATTTTCTCCTTGTCCTAAACTATTGATTCCGGTTGTGTTTGCAAATGGATTATTGATTGTTCCTTGTCCTGAAATAATCGACCATGTTCCTGTTCCCGTAGGGATAGGATCAGCATTAAGAATCGTAGAACTTGTATTACAAAGTCGTATGGTATCTTCTGCTATAACTGCGGGGGAAGGATAATCTAAAACTTCAATATTGAAAGAACATGTTTTAAAGTTTCCCGAAGAATCTATTGCTTGATAAGAGATCGTTGTGATTCCAACAGGAAATGTGTCTCCGGAGCTTAACCCCGAGTTGTCTGTCTGTATTAAAGCAACAGCACAATTATCCGAGTATGTTGGTAAGCTATAATTGACAACGGGGTCACAAGTTTGTATATCACTAGGGCATGAAATATTTGGAGTTACATTCTCTGTTACAGTTAGAGGAAAAGAACATTCCGCGGTATTCCCTCCGATGTCTGTTACAGTAATGGTAATATTTGTTGTTCCCGTTTGTACAATACTACCTGGGGAGGGATTTTGTGTGATGGTGTAATTAGGACAATTATCTGTCACTGTTGCTAAAGTTGTATAATCAGGAAGCGTGTAATCACAAGAGGATCCATTATTAACGGGTGGAATTACAGGACAGGTTACTGTTGGAGGAATATTATCTGTGGCACTAACGATCGTTTGACAAGTACCGGTGTTTCCTGCTTCATCTTGTAAAATTACTGTAATTGTAGTAGCCCCTTGTTGAGTTGTTCCGGTCAAAGGGGTTTGTGTTACAGTCATGTTTGCGAAAGAAGAACAATTATCGGTTCCTGTAACTTGAGATGTAATATCGGGTAAAAGATAATCACAACCCGACCCTGAAGAGACCGTAAAATCAGGTGGACAGACAGGTGTTGGGTCTAAAGTATCTTGAAATAATGCGGAAAATTGACAAGATGCTGTGTTTCCCGATTCGTCCTCAATTGTAATAGTGATAAGTGTTGTTGAGGTAACGATTGTTCCGGGCATAGGAGATTGTGTAAAAGTTAAATTATTTATTTGAGAACAATTGTCTGTTACGGTGACTAAAGAAGTATAGTCAGAAAGCGAAGCATCACAATTTGTTGTTGCGTAAACATTTTGATTGGGGGCACAATTAATGATATTTGGAGCTTCATTGTCTTTCACAAAAAGGGTTAATTGACAAGAAGTATTATTGCCTGAATTATCTGTTGCTGTAACGGTAAAAATATTATCTCCTGACGGTAAGGTTGAACCTACAACGGGTGATTGAGTAAATGTAAGAACGGAACTGCAATTGTCACTTGCTGTTACTTGTGAGGTAACGTCAATGGCTGTTCCATTACAAGAGCCGGCATTGGTATAAATTGTATCAACCGTATTAGGACAAGAGATTACAGGTGATATTGTATCGTGTAGTTTTATGGTAAAAGCACAATGTCCGGAGTTCCCCGATTCATCTACGGCTGTAACCGTAACAATAACATTTAAAACATTAGCAACAATAGAACCCGCAGGAGGTGATTGAGTAAATACTAAAGAAGATGCGTTTGTACAATTATCATTTGCACTTACCATCGTAGAAAGATAATCAGGAATAGTGTATTGACAAGTATTGTCATAATATTCGTTTTGCGTTCCGGGGCAAGTAACAACGGGAACAATGGTGTCTATAATATTTTGATTAAAGGAACATTGAGAGCTATTCCCTGCTTGATCACTTACCGTCAAAGTAATATTTAATGGGGAATCATTTATAGAATAAGTTCCACCGGGAGCAGGAGATTGAGTAACCGTTAAAGGGCTCGGACAATTGTCAGAAACAGAAGCTAAGCCAGTGTAATCAGGCAAAGCAGCATCACAGTCATTATCTACGACTAAATCAGTAACTGATGGACATATTATGGATGGCGTGAAATTATCTTCGCCTGTTAAAAGAATATTATCAATAGCGAAAGGACCCCCGGTGTTTGTTGTGTTATCATATGTAAACCGAAAACCAATAAGAAAAATCATACCGTCTAAAGAAGAAGGAAGGGGTATCGATGTGTTTGTCCATACGGCGGTGTTGTTGTAAGTTGCAGGCAATGCTGTCCATGTTGTTCCGCCATCAATAGAATAAATAACTTCCCCGATATCATTAGATTCATTTTTATAATCAAAAGAGAGGTTTAAGTTTTCTAAACAATTTGCATTTGCACCATGATATACAATGGTAGAAGACGAACCTGAAATTGAATTAGAATAAGCATAAGCATTATTAGCAACACAACCGTTAGAAAGATTTGTAACATAAAAAGCCTTTATGCCTGCAGAACTACCACCATTTCCCGCGCATGATTCCAGCGTCCATTGATTGACATCTCCCGGAGAAATGGTCCACCCGCCCAAACCGGACTCTAAACTATCATTAAGGATTGTAATTTGAGAAAAAGTGATTACTGATGAGAAGAGTAACAAACAAAAAGGGAGTATATTTTTCATAATTATTATTTGTTATAAAATATGGCACAACGTAAAGAAACAAAAATAATAAACTTCGATAAAGAATGTATAGAGTAAAAACAATAGTTTTTAACGTATTTCTTTTTTAAATAAAAGACTTTTCAACAGGTAGGGTTATCTACAAACGATTCTAGCGGTCTCTCTTGTGGTTTGTTTAAGAAAGATTTCTTTCCCATTGGTTAGTTCATTAATGATTTGATCATTATAGTGACGAATTGTTATTAGCTCGAGGTTTTCATTGTATTTAACAATGTATTCATCTTGTAATAATGAGATTAATTCATCAATATCTGTTTTATCTTCGTCCATTAAGAAGGAAAAGTTAAGAGCGGAGTTTTGCATAATGTTGATTTTATATCCACTTTGATGGATGCGAGAGAAAATGTCACTTAATTTTTCCTCTTGAACAAAAGAGAAATCTTTAGGGGTAATGGAAAATAGAACTTGATTCATCTTAAAGATATAAGAAGGAATCAGATGATCGTATTTTGTGTTTTTCCAAATAAGCGTGCCGGAATCATTGGGTTTTAGAAATGATTTGACACGTAAAGGGATGTTTTTGTTTCTCAGTGGCTTTAATGTCTTTGGGTGAATAACAGAAGCACCATAATAAGACAATTCAATCGCTTCTTTAAATGAGATTTCATCTAATTTCACGGTGTTTTTAAACCATTTTGGGTCTGCATTGAGCATCCCCGGAACATCTTTCCATATGGTTACGTCTTCAGCATTACAACAGTAAGCAATGATGCCTGCGGTAAAGTCAGACCCTTCTCTTCCTAATGTAGTTGTTTTCCCTTCAGAGTTGTGCCCGATAAATCCCTGTGTGACAAGAATATCGTATTGTTCAAAATCAGGTAGAAAGTACTCTTTGAAAAACTCTTCCGTTTTTGTCCAGTCAACATCGCTGTCTTTAAAGTTTTCTTTAGAACGAATTATTTTCCTCGCATCCTTCCATAAGGATAAAAACCCCTGTTCTTGTAAAAAAGCATTGATAATTTTTGTGGATAACAACTCTCCAAAAGAAACAATGTGGGAATAACATTCGGCAGAACTTCCGGTTAGAGAGAAACTGCTCTTTAGTTCTTCGGAAAGAAAATGAAAGTCTTTAAAAACGGGATGTGTTTTATCTGAAATTAACTCGTTTAATATTTTTTTGTGAAAATGGAGTAATTCATCGGTAAGGTTTAAAAAGAGAGAAGCATCTTTTTTTTGTTGGGCATTGTATATTTTTTCAAGGGCATTTGTGCTTTTCCCCATTGCAGAAACGACTATGGCAATTTTATTTTCAGGGAAGAGGGTTAGGATTTTATTCACATTCCTAACGGCGTCAGCATCTTTTACAGATGCGCCACCGAATTTGAAAACATTAATTTTTTTTGTCATCCTTCTTTCAAGAAAGTTTGTCCGATAAAATACGAATTTCAATCACCGGAGAAATTTTTTCATATATGATGTTATAAACAGCCTCTAAAATAGGCATTTCAACATCAAATTCTTGTTTTATTTCCATTAAACTTTTTGTTGCATAATACCCTTCCGCAATCATATCCATTTCTAATTGAGCGGTTTTTACCGAATACCCTTTTCCAACCATAAACCCAAAAGTTCTGTTTCGGGAGAATTTTGAATAAGCAGTCACTAATAAATCACCCAAATACGCAGACGTTTTGACATCTCTGTGAATCGGGCTCATTTCATCAATAAGGTTTTCAATTTCTTGAATTGCATTTGAAATTAAAACCGCTTGAAAATTATCCCCATAACCTAATCCTGCGCAAATACCGGATGCAATCGCATAAACATTTTTAAGTACCGCAGAAATCTCCGTGCCGATTAAATCATCGGAGCAAGTTGTTTTAATATACCGGCAAGCGAGTAAATCAGCCATTTCTTCTGCTATCTCATCTTCTTGGCAAGCAACAGTTAAATAAGATAGACGCTCTAAAGCCACTTCTTCAGCATGGCAAGGGCCGGATATCATTCCAATCTTTGAAAATGAAACATTAAATGTCTCATGGATAAAGTGAGCGGGAACTTGATGCGTTTCAGGAATAATTCCTTTAATTGCAGAGAAAACGATTTTATCTTTTAAAATAGATTTTGGAAATTTTTCAAAGAGTTGATATAAAAAAGCCGATGGTGTTGCTAAAACAACAATATCTGCAGGGGAAATCATTTCTTTTAAATCCGTGCTTACATTAATCTTGTTTAAATCAAATTCAACAGATTGTAAATAATTGGGATTATGGCGAAACTTTAAAATATGCTTTACCGCATCATTATTTCTCATAAACCAATTAACGCTACGGGTGTTGTTGCATAGGATTTTAACAAGAGCGGTAGCCCAGCTTCCTCCACCAATGACTGCTATTTTTTTTTCTTGTTCCATCTTCTATCTACAACACAAAGTTATTATTTATTCCGAATTTAAAAATAAAGGGATATAGTTGTATTAATCCTATTGAAGTATTTTTTGTATTTTTGATATGAACAATAAATTTATAGATATGAAAAAGAATGTAGGGAAACAAGATAAAACAATACGACTTGTATTAGCGATGATTATAGCTCTATTAGTTTACATGGAAGTAGTTACAGATACAGTAGCAATTGTATTGTTAATTGTAGCGGTTGTATTAGGGCTTACAAGTTTTTTAAATTTTTGTCCTTTGTATAGTGTTTTCGGCATTAATACATGTAAGATAAAGGAATAACAAAACAATTTAAAAATGAAAAGCTGTCTTCGGGCAGCTTTTTTTATTATTTATTGTATTTTTCCGCATAATTTATAATATGAATCCAATGATGAAACAGGAAACAAATTATGGTGCCCTAAGTACATTAACAACCGTATTTTTCTTTTGGGGGTTTATCGCTGCGGGAAATAGTGTATTTATTCCTTTTTGCAAAAGTTATTTTAATTTAGATCAGTTTCAAAGTCAGCTGATTGATTTTGCTTTTTATGGGGCATATTATGTTGGAGCCTTGTTTCTTTTTGTTTTTGGAACAAGTAAGGGAAAGGATTTTGTAGGGGAGTGGGGTTATAAAAGAAGTATTGTTATCGGTTTGTTGATTTCTGCTTTAGGAGCAATGGCAATGATTTTTTCGGTTTATTTTAATCATTTTGTAGGAATGCTCATCGGTTTGTTTATTGTGGCTTTAGGATTTTCTCTACAACAAACGGCAGCTAACCCTTTCATGATTATACTTGGTGATGAAAAAACAGGGAGCAGTAGAATTAACCTTGGGGGAGCTGTAAACAGTTTAGGAACAACGATAGGCCCATTGATTATTTCTCTTGCTTTATTTGGAACAACCGCATCTATAAGTGACGAGATGATAGCCTCACTGTCATTAAGTAAGGTGATTTTATTATATGCTTTTGTAGGATTGTTATTTGTTGGAATAGCAATGCTTTTTGGTTTCTCAAAGAAAGTTCCCGAAGGGAAAATCGTTACAGAAACAACAAATCAGGAGCCCCCTCAAAAAGCAGTTTCATCTTTATTAATAATGACCGGAATACTTGTTTTTTGTTTTGCACCGGTTTTTTATAGTTATAAAGAAAATTTAGCATGGAATGAAGAAAAGAAAGAAATGTTTCGTATGTGGGGTTGGCTTTCTGGTCTCGCAGGGGTTATAGTTGTCATCTTAGTCAGTTACTTAAAAGCGAAAAAAGAAGAGGGCTGGGGAGCAATGAAATATCCTCAGTTGACACTCGGAATGCTTGCAATTTTTGTTTATGTTGGAGTAGAGGTGGCGATTGGATCTAATTTAGGAGAACTATTGAAAGAGGAAGCATTTGGAGGATACGAAAAATCAGAAATAGCACCATTTATTTCCATGTTTTGGGGAAGTTTAATGATTGGGCGATGGACAGGGGCGGTTTCAGCGTTAAACCTTTCAGAAAAGGCGAAAAATATTTTACGTTTTATAGTTCCGTTATTGGCTTTTGCTATTGTATTATCTTTTTCAAAGATAACAGGGTATCAGATAAAAGATCTGTATTGGTATATTTTATGTGTATTGGTTCAAATTTTTGCATACCATATTTCAAAGGAAAAACCCTCCAGAACGTTAATTATTTTTGGTTTTTTAGGGATGTTGTCAATGGTTGTCGGGCTGGTGACTTCGGGGATGATAGGAATTTATGCTTTTTTGAGTGGAGGATTATTTTGTTCTATTATGTGGCCAAGTATTTTTTCACTTTCTCTTGCCGGATTAGGAAAGTATCAGACACAAGGATCAGCACTTCTAATTATGATGATTTTGGGCGGAGCAATCATTCCACCACTACAAGGAAAGTTAGCAGATGTCATTGGAATTCATCAATCTTTTATTGTTCCCGTTATTTGTTTCTTGTATATTGCTTTTTTCGGTTTTTTTGCAAAAGATGTTTTGAAAAAACAAGGAATATCATTTTGACAATTCTTTTACTCTGTTTCAATCAGTAAGTCCAACTTAAAATAACTAACTTTGCAACAAAATTTTTCGAAATGAAACAGAAGTATCCGACTTATGAGAGGTTAAATCTTCCGGAGTTAACAAATCGTGTGTTAAATTACTGGGAAGAAAAGCAGATTTTTGAAAAATCTGTGAATCAGCGTGAAGGAGAAAAACCTTTTGTGTTTTTTGAAGGACCGCCGTCTGCAAATGGACTTCCCGGAATTCACCATGTAATGGCACGAACGATTAAGGATATTTTCTGTCGATTTAAAACCTTAAAAGGGTTTCATGTAGAGAGAAAAGCAGGATGGGATACACATGGTCTTCCCGTAGAATTAGGTGTAGAGAAAGAACTTGGAATTACAAAAGAAGATATTGGAAAAAAAATCTCTATTGAAGAGTATAATGAAGCTTGTAGAAAGGCTGTAATGAAATATACGGATGTTTGGAATGACTTGAC
>JALWLM010000326.1 GCA_027084145.1 Crocinitomicaceae bacterium
GATTGCATATTTGATAATTTATATCAAAACTAAAAAAAACAAATGATATGGCGGTAAAAATTCTATGGGCAGATGATGAAATTGATTTATTAAAACCCCATATTTTATTTCTGGAAGGCAAAGGTTATACGGTAACTCCTGTAAATAATGGGTTAACAGCTGTTGACAAAATTAAAGAAGAAGATTTTGATATTGTATTTTTAGACGAAAATATGCCTGGAATTTCAGGATTAGACAGTCTTACGGATATTAAAAAAATTAAGCCGCATATTCCTATTGTGATGATTACAAAAAGTGAAGAGGAATCAATTATGGAAGAAGCAATTGGAGGGAACATAGCAGATTATTTGATAAAACCGGTAAACCCAAACCAGATATTACTTTCATTAAAGAGAAATTTGGATCAGAGTAAGTTAATTACAGAAAAAACCAATTTATCTTATCAAAGAGAGTTTAGAGAAATAGGAATGCGTTTAAATCAACGTTTAGATAAGGAAGACTGGGTGGAGCTTTATAATGACTTGATTTATTGGGAATTAAAGTTAGAGAAGACAGAAGATAATGCAATGCAGGAAATTTTATCGATGCAGAAAAAGGAAGCGAATCTTCAGTTTTCGAAATACATAGAAAGTAATTACTTGAACTGGCTCAATGGTGTGGAAGAAGCTCCGGAAATGATTCACACAATATTTAAAAATAGAATCGCTCCCAAAGTTTCAGAAGGTGTTTTTGTTTTAGTAATTGATAATTTGAGATTGGATCAGTGGAAGGTATTGAAGCCGGTTATATCGAAATATTTTAGTGTTAAGAGGGAAGATACTATTTTCTCAATTTTACCGACTGCAACCCAGTATGCAAGGAATGCTTTTTTTGCGGGGTTAATGCCTTCTGTTATTGCAAAAAAATATCCGAATTATTGGAAAGGAGAACAAGATGAAGGCGGGAAAAATGATTTTGAAAAAGAGCTTTTAGCGAAGCAGTTGGAAAGATTGAATATTAAAGGAAGTTTTTCTTACAATAAGATTACTAATTTAGAAAAAGGGAAGAAATTATTAGAACAATTTCATTCTTTATTGGATAATGATTTAAATGTGATTGTTTACAATTTTGTAGATATGCTTTCACATGCCAGAACAGAAATGGAGGTGATTAAAGAGTTGGCAAGTGATGAAGCAGCTTATCGCTCTCTCACAATTTCATGGTTTGAACATTCGCCATTGCATGATATTATTAGGAAAATAGCAGAATCAAAGAGGAATTTGATGATAACAACGGACCATGGTACTGTTAAGGTCAATCATCCTGTCAAAATTGTCGGAGATAAGACAGTCAATACCAATTTGCGATACAAAGCAGGTCGAAATATGTCATATTCGGAAAAAGAGGTGTTTTGTATAACGCGTCCGGAAGAGGCTTTTTTGCCGAAGGAAGCTATCAATTTTGAGTATGTGTTTGCAAAAAATCATGATTTTTTTATTTATCCGAACAATTACAATCATTATGTAAAGTATTATAAAGATACGTTTCAGCACGGAGGAATTTCTTTAGAAGAATTATTAATACCTTATATCGAACTAGAACCGAAATAAAGTGGATATACATATCGCTAAAATAGAAGACTTACCGGGAGTGTCAAAACAAGTTTTAGAGCTGTTTGGAAGTTCTAAAGTTTTTGCTTTTAAAGCAGAAATGGGAATGGGGAAGACTACTTTTATTACAACTTTGTTAAAAGCAATGGGAATAGAGCAACCTAGTGGTTCTCCGACTTATTCATTGGTTAATGTTTATGACAGTCCTAAATACGGAAAAATATATCATTTTGATCTTTACCGATTAGAAAATGAAGAGGAGATTTTGGATATTGGACTTGAGGAAATGATTTATTCTGATGCTTATTGTTTTATTGAATGGCCGGAAAAAATAGCTCATCTCCTTCCAAAAGAGACAATTTGGTTGTATATTAGTAGAAATGAAGATGATTCACGTACGCTTACAATAGAAAATTTATGACAATTGATCCGGATATATTAAAGCAGTTAATGCAAGAAGGTACTCTTCTTCCGCAGGAAGAAATGCTTGAAATAGCAAAGAAGAAAGGGAAATTACAAATCGGTATTCCTAAAGAAACTTCATTTCAAGAGAGGAGGGTAGCTTTGGTTCCTGAAGCTGTTTCTTTGTTAGTAGCTAATGGACATCAAGTTAAAGTAGAAACAGAAAGTGGGGAAGGGGCAAATTTTACAGATCATGAGTACGCAGAAGTAGGGGCAGAGATTTCGTATAGTAAAGAGGAAGTTTTTCAATGTGATGTCATATTAAAAGTCTCGCCACCAAATGAAGAAGAAGTTAAAATGATGCCCGGGAATCAAACTTTAATTTCAGCTTTGCAAATATCGATTCAACCTAAGGAGATTTTAAAAGAGTTGATGAAAAAGAAGATTACGGCGATAGCATGGGATTATATTAGAGATGATAATGGTATTTTTCCTATTGTAAGAACGATGGGGGAGATTGCCGGAAATACTTCTATTCTAATAGCCGGAGAACTGTTATCTTGTTTTCATTCAGGGAAAGGTTTAATGTTGGGAGGAATAGCAGGAGTTCAACCGACAGAAGTTGTTGTTATAGGAGCCGGAACTGTTGGTGAAAATGCAACTAGAGCAGCTCTTGGGTTAGGTGCTTCTGTAAAAGTATTTGATAATTCTTTGAGTAAATTAAGACGATTACAAAATAATATTGGAACAAGAGTATATACATCTGTTATTCAGCCCAAGGTACTGATGAAAGCATTGATGCGAGCAGATGTTGTGATAGGTTGCTTGAGAGCGCCATTAGGAAGGACACCATGTGTAGTTACCGAAGAAATGGTTGAAGGCATGAAAGACGGTTCTGTTGTGATTGATGTGAGCATTGATCAGGGAGGTTGTTTTGAAACATCTAGGGTGACTACCCACAGTAATCCTACTTTTAAAGTTCATGGTGTTACCCATTATTGTGTTCCGAATATAGCTTCACGAGTTTCAAGAACAGCGTCATTTGCTTTGTCGAATATATTTTCTCCATTGTTAGTAAGAATGGGGTCTTTAGGTGGAAGTGAAGACTTAATTAAAACCGATTATGGTTTTCGAAGTGGAGTTTACATCTACAAGGGAGTACTAACAAGTGAATTATTAGGAACCGTATTTGATTTACCGTTTAAAGATATTGATTGGTTATTGTTAGGTCGATGATTGTTCCTTTAAATTTACCTAAAGCTAAACTCCGTTTAGTCCGAAAAAGTGGTCAAATTTTCGTTTGGTGCA
>JALWLM010000327.1 GCA_027084145.1 Crocinitomicaceae bacterium
CTTTAAAGAAAATAAAATGAGAAGAGATGTTTTTCGCGACACAGGAGAAGTATTCATTTATTTTTATTGGATAAGAATTAATTTTTTTGAAATATCTAATAATTAGATATTTCAAAAAAACCAATTAAATTGGAAAAAATTGATAAAAACTATCAATTTTTATTGTATTTCAAATAACCCAATGCTCATACGAGCACCGGAATATATTATTGTTTTTCTATCTCCTTTACCCACTTTACAATTGCAAGACTTTCATCTTTTATTGCCAAAATACCATCGATATCTCCTACAACAATAAAAAAGTCTTCTGCTCTGGTCATTGCAACATTCAGCAATTTGCCTGCAGTTGATTTTAAGTCACCATTGTAAGTTGCTGGTACTCGCCCATCAATTGTTGGAGAAAAGGTAAGATCATATATTATTATGTCTTTCTCTTTCCCTTGAAATTTATGAACTGTGCCAGCTTGAATGTCCGCATCTGGGTATTCATCTTTTAAGTATTGGAAATTCTCTTCTATTAAAAGGGCTTGTTTGCGATACGGTGTAATAATTCCGATGCTTCTGCGACCTCTTTTTAGCGCCTTTGTGATTTGCGCTATAACAATTTTCATATTAATGTTGTTTACATAGCTTCCTTCACTTAGCACCATTTTTGATGTACTTTTTCTTACAAATAAAGCATCCCGACCATCATCCTCTTTACCGCTTTTTAGCAAGCCCCCATAAAAGAGTCTTGAAGCTAAATTCGTAATACGAGGATGGTTTCTGAAATTAATATCCAAAAAGATAGTATTCTCAGGTTCTTCCCCTTCAAATATTTTATCTACTCCGAATACTTCAAAGATACTTTTTTGCATTTCATATGTTCTTGCAATTGGAGGTAGCTGTATTGGATCGCCAACAAAGACAAGTCTTGTGTTGAGTGACATTTTTACCGCTTCATTTTGAGCATCATATAAATCGGGAGCAGATTCATACTTTATCTCTTTTTTCTCCTTTGCTACTTTTGACATCTTGAGGGATTGAGCTACTACAGCCAAGTATGGTACTAAAGCCATTGAAGCTTCATCAACTATTATTAAGTCGAACTCCCCGTTTTGTATTTTCTTGTTTAGAGAAGCATTAATAAGAGTTGCGCCAATAATTTTAGCCGACTTGTAAAGATTAAGAGACTTTAGATCGTTTAATCTTTTTCTCAACATTGTAGTTCTCTCATTAATTTCAGAGATTGCTTTAGTTGCTTCTCTAACAAGTTTGAATTCGTTTTGGAAGCTTTCCCTTGCTGTGTCAGCTTGATTTTGTACATCATTGATTTTTTTCTCAAGTATGACAATATCATTTTTTACTGATGCAAGCTTTTTCTCCTCTTTCTTTTGATCTTCCGCTAGTTCATCCAATTTCTTACTCATAAATAGTTGTGCAACGCCTTTTAGAAAAGCATTACCTGTAAGAGACCCCATTCTGTGATTTATGCCATCCAGTAAGTTTTGAATCTCTTTCTCTTTATGAACAAGAATTTTTAAGTCGCGATTGAAATTTTCTATTTTAGTTTCTGCAGCTTCTTTTACTGTTTTGTGTGCAGCTAAAGTTGGTTGCAGGTCTCTTTTTGTTTTAACCATATCAGCTTTTGCCATATCCAAGATTTCCAGCTCATCTTCAATCGGTTGTAGTTTTCTACGTCTAATTGTTTCTGGTGAAAAAGCTTGAAGTTCTTCCAATTCTGTTTTTATGGTTAAAATGACTTCTCCATCTTTTAATCCAGCAGCCTTAGCATCTAAACGCTCAAATACGTTTTCTACGGCCATATTTGTAGGTGAAGCAAGCAAAACTTTTAAATCGTTTTTTATCGCCTCTTCCAATATCTTAGTAATGACTTTCGTCTTACCTGTTCCCGGAGGTCCTATAATAAAAGATGGTTTTTCTTTCATCTCTCCACGCACTTGTCCTTTTACTGCTCTTAGCAATGAAGCCTCATCTTTACTCAAAAAAGCATTTATTTTATCTTCATCGCTATCAAGTTCAATTACTACATGCTCTTCTTTATAATCCACCAAGACAGGTACATTATCAAGCGTTTTGGAATCAAGAATAAAGTCACCTTCAATCTTGAAAGGTAAAAACCCTTTGTATATTCCATTTCCCATATTTTGTAATCTTACGTTTATAGGCTTTGTGGATTTTGATACTTGTGCAATTTCTGCATCAAGCATTTTTATGATATCCATTTTTGTTTTCCTTTATGCTATTGCTAACCCTTCTTGATACAAAGCCTCTCTTCGATTGGCTTTCATTTTTTCGCGGTTAAAATCTATTGAGTCTTCCATTATGGCAAACTTGTCTTCTAATGATAGATTAGGATCTTCTTCCCAGTTGTAACCATTTGATTGCACGCTTTCCAATTTTGTAAACTCCCCTGCTCTTTCTCCAACGTAACCAAACAGATTTTTATCCAAAGGAGGATTAATTTCCTTTTTATACACAAGTTTTTCAATCGTTACAAAATTAATTGCATCTGATTTCCACTCTTGTTGATAAATTTGTTCCATGTCCGGTGCTGGATAGTATTGTGTGGTTTCTACGGGTAGTGTCAATACATATCTAACAGCTTCTTTTTGTGAAATATTCAATGATAATCCGCTAAGTGCATAAATGTACTCTCTCGCATTATTAGTATATTTCTCAAGCTGAAGCGCTAGTTGTGCATAATACCTATTGTTTTTATATTGATGGGAATAGTATGATAAAGTTCCAACAGAAGTTGAGTTTTCTTTGCTTTGCAATGTTAATAAAGCAAAAGCGTTTTCAAACAAACTTCTATTGTATTTTATCTCTATCCCCTTTTGATAATTCATGTACTCAACAATCGTAAGTTCCAAATCGCCCTCTTTTAGCCATCGGTCTTGAATAAATTCAAGTTCAGCTAAAGAAATCGCTTCAAACTCAGGGTTCGTTTTTTGCACCTCATCTTGCATCTCAAGAAGTTTAAATAGAATCTCTTTGCGAAACTCTAATGAGTATCCGCCCGGAGAAAGCATACCTTTGCGGTGTGTATCTCTGTTGTACTCTATCTTTTTAAAATTCCTATGGTTATAAACATCTCGTTTATCCCAGTGACCATCTCGAAACTGAACCAGCCAATTTCTAAAATCTTCAATGAGTTTAAGGTATTCATTTCCAACAGCAAGATTATTGAGTGTTTTGTCTTTTTCAAATAACGGGCAGCAGTAACAACCAAAACGTGCAGATTTGCTACATCCCGGTTTATTTCCAGCTTCACCACCTTCAAGAACTGAAGTA
>JALWLM010000328.1 GCA_027084145.1 Crocinitomicaceae bacterium
ACGTTTCATATCCCATAACCTTTGCGACAACAATAAGCTTGATAAGGACTGCTTCATGTCCGTTTTTCTTTAAGATCTTTTGCCTTATTTCTGGAATCATGGCTCTCCTCATTTTTAAAAAACCGGGGAGGGAGGTTAGCTCCCCGGAGTTAATGGAGGTAAAAGGAGGGGGAGGAAGGGGATCAAAATTCCTCTTTAGGGAGCAAAACCTTTACTCCCGGATAAATTGCTTCAAGTTGCTCCTTGATTTTAATAAGCCGCGCTGCAACCTTTTCTTCATCGCTTAGTTCCTCACTATAAATAATTGGTGCATAATAGTCTTTCCAGTCTTCAATTATCCTTGCTAAGAGTTCGCCTCTTTTGTTTCTTATCTCGTCTTCCGGGATGTTCTCCAGTTTTGCAATTCCGTTTATTGCTTCATTTATTGAATCCATTGCTTCTGGAGGGACTCTAAAGGAGAAACTTACCCAGTTTTCGTTATTCTCTTCCTGTTTTCCAAGGGCTTTATCGATTTCCCTTTTAAATTCTCTAACAGACATAGAAAGAGCTTTTTCTACCCATTGGTCTAAATTTGATTTTGTTAATATGCCTGCTTTTCTGAGCATGGTCAGAAGGTAAGATTTTGTATATCCTATCTCTGCTAACATTTTTGGATTAACAGGAAGTGTGGATCCGGATCCAAAGTTTCTCCATATTCTCATTAACATTTCTGCCGTTCTTCTTTCAAACTCGAATCTTGGATTTGATTCTATGAATTCAAAAACAGAACTATATCCCCATTCCCGGTAGAGCTCTTTTTTTGATATTATGTGGAGGTATTCAGCTATTTTAAGAAAATTTGCCTGGATATTGTACTGAGCCTGTTCTATCAGTTTAATCGCTGTTTGCTCGTCTCTTATTTGGATTTCAGCTCTTATTACTGGATCCAACTTCATACCTCCTGTTTAAAACTACGAGGATATTATGAGCTTTCCTGATTGACACATTTTCCAGGAATTCTCTGCATTCATCTTCAGAAGAACACCCCCGCAAAAATCTTATGCATTCTGGTGGAAGAGGAAGGTCAAAGATCTTTTCATCTTTCAGCCTTTTTAGCTCATCTAAGATAATTCTTATTTGTGGTTTTGTTGGCTTAATCACTTTTTCCCTCTAATTTTTTCATGAGTATTGCGTCTATAAGAAACAGGTAATTGATTAAATCACCAATTTTCTCGTCCCATATTTCCCTTGTTACTTTCTTTTGGTTCATCACTATCTCGTAAACACTTTCAAAATGTTTCATCATATAAAGGAAGGCTACTTGTTCTGGTTCAATCCCCAGCATCCTGGCAGAAACATTAAAATTCCTCATCTTATCTTCTTCTGAAGAGTATTCTTCAGACTTCTTGATTAGCGTTTCACTGCATTTTTCAAATCTGTTGTAAAAAAATTTTTTGAATTCATCCTCTGTTATCCTCATTAGAGACCCTCCAGGAGTTTTACTGCTTTTTCTATTGGTATGTTCATTACTTTTTCAACGAGTCTGCTTTTCAATAGGTTTTCTATATGTTTTTGGAGAGCATAAAGCTCTTCATTTGACAAACTTTCCAGATTTTCTTTTAGGTTCCTAAAGGATTTGTCTTGCTTTTCGTTCTTGATGTATACAACACCTCTTCCTTCTTTTTTTCTTTTAATAACTCCTTCGTTTATCATTCTGATAATGAAGTGTCTAAAGTAAGTCTGGGGCTTTTGAAAGAAACTCTCTATATCACGGTTTGTTATTTCTGGTTTTTCATCAAGCAAGTCAAGTACTTTCTCCCTGAATTTCTCGTAGCTCCATCTTTGAGTGTGGTTTTCTTTATTTGAGAGAATAGCTCTCATTATCCTGTCAAGGTTTTCTTCAGATATTTCCTGGAGATTTAAAAATCTGTTTATTACAGATGGATCAATCTGTGTTGTTTCCTGGATATAATTCCAGTCCTTGTTTATGCTTTTTAGTTTTTCATCTATTGATTTTTTCAGTATCTCTAATTGTTTTCTATCCCTTACAACTGCTCCCATAACAACCTCCTTTACTTGCGCAAACGTTTGCGCATTATTTTTATGAATGTATCTATGTCCATAATCACAAGCGGGGATTTCCTGTCTGCTTTTACGATCAAAAAATCGTTTTCTTTTATCCAGTTGTAGATCTGTTTAAATCCATCTTTTCTTGCTTTTACTTCACACTTTAATGAGTCCCCAATGATGATGTCTCCTTTAAAACCATTTGCAGATCCACTCAAAGGAACCCTCTTTGCCGGAATCTCATTATCTTTCAGGTAGTTTACAATCTCTCTTTCTACCCTTGAGCCTTTTCTTTTCTGCATTCTCCCCATCTAAAGCTCCTTGCAGATCTCTTTTAACAGAGCCATATATATGACTCTGCCTACTGTTGTGTTGTTTTCTTCAGCTACCTCTTTTATTTTGTCAATGGTATCTATGGACAAATTGATACTTACACTTTTAGCCGTTGAGCTTGAGAGAAGATTCCTAACGCTGTTGAGATTTTTGTTTACGGTTTTTTCTATGAAAGCAGATCTGCTTAAACCATCTTTCTTTTCATCTATAAGCCTTAAAACATATTCAGGAATCGTAAGAGTTATCATAAATTTTTCAGTTTCTACCAACTTCTTCCTCCTTTGCCCAGTGTGCAACAGCTCTTTCTAAAAAGATTTTGGCTTTTTCTCTTTTCCTTATCTGCTTGAGTAGATCATAAGGGAGGGAGACCCCGATTGTTACCTTTTTTTCTGATCTGATATTTGAAGGAATATTCTCATGCAGATATCTCTGGGCTATTTCTCTGACAGAATCAGAGACGGGTCTCCCTTGTTTTTTTATTTTCTCTAAAGCTTTTTCAGGAACTGAAAGATTAACCTTCAGATGCTTCATTTTACCTTCATAACCGTTTTATATGGTTATATTATAGCACAAGTCAAGAGATGTCAATGTAGTCACCATCAAATAGTTTTCTTGTGTTTTCAGCTGTTTGGTAAAATTTCACTGCTTCCAAAATATACCTGCCGATAGATTCCTGCTGTTCCCGAAAGGAATTTTTCCCCTTAATGATCTTCCATATTTCTTTTACTGTGATTGGAATAATTCCACTGGTAATAAATCTTTGTTTTGCTTTCGGGTTTATTATTATGCATACTGGAACCTTTTCAATCCTGTCTCCATAGTCAATCTGTACATACGTCTCTTTTGGTTTTTTTGTCTTCAAGATCTCTTCTTTTAATACTATCAGATCTTCCCTGGTTATCATCTTCTTGCTCCTGATATTGATGTATCTATATCAAAAATAACAGCACCGTCTTTTACCCTTTTTCTTTTATACCTGAAAAGTTCCGTAAGTCCATTTTTTCTGTTTATTATCTTGAGCAGCTTTGTTGATCTGTTTGCGTGATACTTGAAGACTTCAGGGTTATATCTTTTTGTGTAATTCGGAAATTTGAGTACTAATTCCTTCATTTTATCCTCCTTTTGGACAGTGATCTATTTTTGGAAGTAGTCTCATCTGAGGCACTTCATCTCTCTCCACAAGGAATCTTATTTCTCTGTGATTCACCGAGAATCCCTTGAAAGGATAAACCCACCGTTTTCCTGAACCCTTTGAACATTCAACCGTTACAAGATTTCCAGATGTCTTATAGGTATAATACCTGCTTGATAAAAACATCTGGTGATTCCCAAAATCCAAAACAATGTCTTGCTCCTTCATCGTTGCACCTCCGTTTTATACGGTTATTTAAGAGATAAGATTTTTTTGTCCTTTTCTTCCTATGCGATACGTTTTCTTTTTCGCTTTGACCCCTTCTCTTTGCTCGATTTCCTTGATAGTAATGTTTTTATAGTCCTTGTCGGAAAGTACTACATAAAAACCTTCATCTACGAGAGCTGCCGGAAGGATCCCTCTATTTTCCGTTTTTTTTACCTGATCAGATTTTTTCTTTGCGTAATAAATAAATCTTTTGTTGCTTGTGTTTTCATCCCATAGATTAATCACTTTTATCACCTCCTTTATTAATATATTACCGTCTTAAACGGTAATGGTCAAGCGGTATCAAATTTTATAAATGTTTGATTCTACATTCTTTTGAAGAGTTCTTATATCCCCTTTTTTTGCAAATTCTACCCACTCTCTGCTTCTTAAAGAAGGATAATCAAACCAGACAAAATATCCGATTTCATTTAACCTATCCGATAAAAGCACAAGATCATTAATTTCCTTTTCCTGTCTGTATTTTCTTATATCCTCATTCATCGTCAGAATCGTAAACTTTCTCTGGGTATATCTATAATCAAGAACTGTATATATCTGGGAAAACCTGTAATCCGTCTTGTGCCCGGTCATAAGGTCATCTATGACAAGCAGTTCAACTTCCATCATTTTTGCTAAAAATTCATTCAGGCTTTCAAACTCGTATAGTTTGATATCAAGTTTTTTCTTGTCTATGTAAAAAACACTTCTTCTTTGAGAAAACTGAATATATGCTATCTTTTTTGCTATCATTGTTTTTCCTGTTCCCATCTCCCCGAAAAGTACAAGAAACGGGTAATCGTCTTTCTCTTGTTTCCACCATTTTCTGATGCTTTCAATTTTTTCTTTACTGTTTTTTGTTTTTCCGTTAGAAAAATATAAAAACTCATAAAACTTAAATCTTTTTGATTGGACCACATCCTGGTATGTCAGTCCAGATGCTTTTAAGTCATCAAGAAACTTCTGGATCCTCTGTTTTCTTTCTATTTCTTCAAGCTCCTTTTTCTTTGCCAGATATGCCTTTTCGCTAAAATCACTTCTTATTTTTTCTACGAGAAATGAAAACTCCTTATCCATTTTTATCCTCCTTCCTTTATTTAATGCAACAGATTTCCTCAAATAGCTCACATTGAGGATCACCGGATACATCATCCTTAACCTGTTTTTGAAGACTTGCCATGTTGAATGCTGCAAGAGCTGCAAACATATATTTGTCCTTCGACGGGAGCTTCAGTCTTCTTCTTTTTCCCTCATAGTCAATTACCTGGAACATTGCTGCCGCAAAAGAAGCAGTTGCAGAATCAACACTGTTTATCCCGTATTTTTTCATTTCAAGAACCCACTTTGGATTTGCGATACCAAAACAATGAACATGGTAATGCTGTGGAATTGCTTCTCTGACAAACTTTGTAGTTGTATACAGATCCGGTGGTTTCCTCATGCATACAGAACCAATAGCAAACCAATAATTTTCAGATGGAAGGTTAAAGAAACCCCTTTTTTCATATTCATTCAAGCAATATTCGTACTCGCTTAAATGGAAGCCTTGAACTACAATTGCTATTTTTTTGTCTTTCAGTTCTTGATTTTTCATAGATTCTTCTATCAAAAACTCTGCATTTTGAATTGTTCGATTTATTGCAGACATCCTGTCTAACTTTGCCATTTCCAAGATAGAATCCTCACAGGGAATATCTACATGGGCTATCACGTCTGGATTTATCTGCATCTGAATGTCTAAAACTTTTTGGGGGTTTCCTGCATATTCTTCTACTGCACCGGGACCATATTTTTTGATCCATCCGAGTAACCCCGAATCAGCAAAAAGAAGTTTTGCCTTTGACTGGATAAGATTGAGATGTTTTTTCCATCTTGCCTCAAAACTTAGCATAGATGCAGCTATAAGGAGATTAAGCTCTTTGTCATCAAAAAATCTCAATGCTCTGTGCTCAGCTCCTCCCATTAGCACATGAAATATCTCCATTTTTACCTCCATATAATACGGTTATTGTAAGAACTGACTTAAAAAGTCTTTTGCAACTTCAAGGGCTTCGTTTATTTCTTTTTTTGCTTCTTTCACAGACTTTTCTGCCACTGTTTTGTAAAATGGTCTTTCGTCTGACATGTACGTTTTTAATTCTGCATAGCTTTCTGCTATCTTGCCGAAAATCCAGGCAGGATCTGATTTTTTCCTCTCAAAAGCAAAGTTGATCAAGACAACAACCCTGAAGACTGCATTTTCCGGTGGTATTTCTCCCGTCTGGATCTGGTTAAGGAAAAATTCTGCAGCTTTTTCTGTAAGTTTCATGAGCCTTCCCCACTCTTTAGATGGATAATCTATTCCAACTACCTGCCTATACTTTCTGGCATAAATTTTTGCTATAATTTTCTTGAATTCTTTGAGTTCAAGATTTTCCTCTCCCTTTTTATTTTCACTGCCCGCCGCCGTAACTTTACGCGACGGCTTTTCTTTTTTGTTGTTAAGGGTGTGTATTTCTTCCTTATCTTCCACTTTTAAATTTTCAGAAACCCCGGCGGATTTTTCCGCTATGTTATATAGTTTATTATTAGTACTTAAAGCATTTTTATTAACAGTATTTAAAGCATTTGTCTGTAAGTTTTCCACACTGTGGTGATTTCCACCCTGTGGATTTTTGTTAGGGTGGAGAGTTTCATTTGTTTTTGTTTCTCCCCAGATAAAATTAACCTTCAGATAATGGCCTTCTATTTTCCCTGATTTGTTTTTTCTTTTTACGTCTTCTATTAGATTGAGCTCCCTTAAAATCGCCTTTGTTTTTCGTACTCTATTTTCCGACCAGCTTAATGCTTTTGCTATATACGAAACTGTTGCTTTTGGTTGATTGGTTCCTTGCCATTTTGCTGTATAATACAAAAACGTGTAAAGAGCTATACAATCAGCAGGATTTTCTTTTTTGAGAAGCAGATCTAAAAGCCCTTTTGATATAACGATAGGTTCATCAATCACATTGTAACTGATATCCATTTCATTGCCTCCAGTTTTGAATTTATAAGGAGTTTTCTTATGATTTGAATCCGTAAACATATCTTGCCTTGTTATATATAGATTTCCATTTGTATCCCACTAATCTTTCAATATCTTTCCATTTCAATCCTTGCTTCCTCCAGTAGAGCGCCTTTTCAATATCTTTCTTTGTGATTAATTTTCTTCTGTTTCCCAGTGCCCTGTGTATTAGAATGCTTACTGCTGTTTCTTTTAAGCCTGTTGTTTCACGTATGTACTGTTTGATTTTTTCAATGTTGCCATTTCTCCAATACTCTTCCCGGATCCATTTGATCCATTCTTTTCTTTCATCCGGTCTGATTTTTTGAAGACTGTTTTCCCACCAGGTAGCTCCACAGGAGTTGCATTCGAATCTTCTTCTTTTCTTTTTTCTTCCGTTTTCCTGCATGTATTTAGATTCTCTTATCTTGACATTTTTACTGTTACAATCTGGGCAGTAGATATAGCCCTTATATGTGTTTTTTATTCCTTTTACCCACTGATACTTGCAGCTTTTGCATACTTTTCTCCCATTTTTGTAAATAGATACCTTTTCACCTTTACATCTTGGACATTTCATGTGCATCCTCCTTACTTTTTATAGTTGCAAAGACCTATCTCTTTGAACCCACAGTAATTGCATGCCCACTGGTGAGATAATCCGGTAGGGACAAAAATCCCTGTTTTTATTTGTTCTTTTATCGATTTTGCAAGTTCTGCAACTTGGATCTCCGAATTTAGCGGATGTTTTAAAGATATTATCTGAGGGTTGTTTTTCTTTACAATAAAATGAATCTCGGCATTTAAAGAATCATCCTTTAAAGCGTAGATATTGAGCTGGAGTTTGTAATCAAAAGGGATTTCTTTTTTTGCAGCGTTTGTTGTCTTAAAATCAATTATCGCTCCTTCAACAGTCCTGATGTCTCTATATCCTACAAGCTTCAACTCTTCATCAACAGGAATTTCTATTTTTTCTTCTACTTCATCAGGGTTGATTTCTTTTGCTTTTTCTTCCATATATAGCTTTGTTGCTTTTGCCCCTTTGTCTTTTTCTTTGCCTTTGTCCCCTTCCCATTTTTCAACCTCTTTTGAGTACTCCTCAAAAGCATCAGAGTATATGTCCAGAACATCTTCTACTTTCAGATCCTCAAAACTTTCTTTTTTCTGTCGAAAATTTTCCTCTAACGCTTTATGGACAGAGCGACCTAAAACCATTGCAGATGAAGGGGGGACTTTTACCCCCTCAATGTATCTGAACTGGTATTGTAGCTGACAGCGAAGGAACATATTTATCGAGGTTGGAGATAGCTCAAACATTTTGAAGCTCCTTGAGTAAATCTGGATTTTCGTAAATATTCCCTCTTATCGCTACTCCCAGTTCTTCTACTGCATACTGGAGACTGTTCCACTCGTCCGAAATGACAGGTTCTAAATCAAATGCAGGATATGTTTCTTCTGCGCAATATACTACTTTGTGGTAAGTAAGATAATCGTGATGCAGGATTTCTATAATATCACCCTCGTATATTTCTCGTTTTTTTATATCTTTCAGTCCTGTATATTGCATTAGCTCTGATTGATCAGGAATTGGCACATATTTATCCGTATCTCCTAACCCGAGTTCTCTTTCGCTTTTCATTGCAACTATTTCATAAGCTCCATCTGTTGTAAAAATAGGAGCAATAACAAAATCAGGCATATAGATCATTTTTTTATTTGTCTTGTCGTAAACCCTGAATTTAACCTCTTTCATTGCCTTCCTCCTTTTGATTTTTTACTTGTTTAAATATCAGAATCTTCTTCAAGGTCTATATCTTCTAAATACTCGGCTCCCTTTTCCTTTAAACCTTCAATTAGCTCAGAAGCTTCCTTTTTGGTTAATTGCTTGGAACTTTCTTTTCCGTATTTTGCGAGGATGTAATCTTTTACAAGCTGATAGTCTATATTGTTTTCATCGACAAGCTTTCTTAAATACCTCCTCTGTGCATCGGATATGAGATCGTTTTTGTTGGTTTCTTTTGATTCTGGTTGGGAATATTTTCTGTCAGTTTCAATGTCTGCTTCAGGATCATCCATTGAAGGTATCTGGAATAGTTTCATCAGTGCATATTTATTAGCCCCGGTTATTGCCTTATAGTAAGCTTTGTCTCCACTGTCTATTCCTTGACCATATACGCAAACGTTTGCGGATTCTCCAGTTTCTGTATCCAAAACAGTCAAGCAGTACTTTATAGAAACAATTGTCGTTTTTCCATCTATCCTCTCTTCTCTCGTTTCTTCTATGCTTGGGATAGCAATTACACCATTTTTTATCATTGCATCTCTGACGGCCTTTAATACAGCTGCCTCACTTGTGTAGGAGTACTTGTGGAACTCATTTACTTTGTCCTTTGGAACGGCTTCAATCTCTTTCATTACCGATAAAATTTTCTTGTAAATACCCATGATACACCTCCGTTTTATACGGTTATTTGCAAAATAAAAATGTTTCTAAGGCTTGTTCCATACTTTCTGTCGATTTTTGACAGGATACTTTCCACTTCTGATATGAATTTAAAATAATCTTCAGGGTCTTTTACTACTATCTCCCTGGGTGTGATGTAACGAACTTTTCTGAATTTTTCCCTTAATTCCTCAAATTCAGGCAGTTCGACAGTCTCCTTTAACCCAGCTTTCCTTTGTCTTCTGAACTCTTTGACAATGCTTATGAAGTTGACATGGGTTTTAACATGGCAGAACCCTGCGATTCTTTCGTACATCATTCCAGGCAACCTCCTTTTGTGTTGTTCTATTATATTACCGTCTAAAACGGTAATGGTCAAGTGCAAAAATTAAAAGTTGCATGCAGGTAGATTTCAAGGGACTCAATGGCTTTTTTTAAATTGATCATCTGTGTCTGGAGCTCTTCCCATTCTTCGTCTGTTATTTTTCCATCTTCAAGTGCTTCAAGTACTTTCTCGGTAGTTACTGCCATTTCTTTTGTTGCTTTTTGTGTTTTCTTTAAAGCGTTTACCGGGCTATTAAGGTAGTTCAGATCTATATCGTTAAGTTTCGCAGGTACGTATCCAGCTGCCCCACAAATAGCATCAAGGACAGGTTCTATATCAACCAGCTCTGCAAGTTTTGGAAGCTTTATAACCGGGAATTTTGGGACTGATGGGTACAGAGAATCAAGGGAACACATTTTTGACAGGGTTTTATACTGAATCCCGAGGTGTTTTGCTATCTTCTTTGCCGGGACATTGGGGTTTTCAAATATAACTCTGTGAAGGGATTCAAGGATTGATTCCTCTTTTACCCCATTAAAGACTGCGAAAAATTCCTTATTCATCGCATTGCCCTCCTTATCCTCTTACCGTATTATATGGTAAAATTTAATTTTATTATAATACTAATAAGTGTGGAGTTGTTTGGCAAGAGAAGAATAGGAGGTTGGGTCATGGTTAAAAGATCAAAGAAGTCCCCGTGTTTGTTTGGTCAGGTGCTGCAGGAGATGATGGACAAGAGAGGATTAAATGCATACGACATAGAAAGAAGATACGGGATATCAGCTGTTACTATACATAGATTTATGAGCTGTCAGAGATTTCCTTCCCCATTCAAAGAATCAAGAGGTGTATCTGTTGTAGATCTTGCAAAACACCTTGGATTAACAAGGGAAGAAAAATACAGACTGTATTCAGCCCTTGTTGATACCTTTTATCCAGAACTATCAAAATACTTTATGGAATTAAAAGAAGAAAAGATAACCGACGATTACATAAAGCAGCTTGTTAACAAAAAACCAAAAGGCTTAACATGGAACGATATTTACACTTTTGTAACAGAACCGTTTGTAAGAAAGGTAAGAAATCTGAGAACCGATATATCTCTTTTTAACAACAGGGATAGATTAAAGGATCTGTTAAGACATCTGGATTTGACTGAAAAACAAAAAGCTGAAGTTCTGTACTACTTTTTGAAGAAAAAGGGAGCAGATAAAGAGTTTTTAAATATCCTAATGGGATGACCTGTAAAACAGAAGCTCTTCACCTGTTGAAAGAGATATTGTTCCTTTCTCTACCCTTTCATCCGGAATGTGCAGTATGTACCTTACAGGATTATCAATTTCAACAACATCCTTCAAAAATGGAAGTTTAATATATTCTGGTAGATTTTCTTCAGTATACCCAAACATTGAAGCAAATTCTTTATAAGTTTCAGGGTGCATTCTGCCAATAATAAACTCTTTTCCCATTTTCTCCCCTCAATAAATGCTTATTTTAGAAGGTTTTCTTCCTCTCCTTGGTTTTCCCTCAAGGAACCTGTCAAGATCCTCAATTTTAAACCGTCTTACCTTTTTATCCGGAGAATATGCGGGGATCCTTCCTTCTTTTATAAGCTGATTCAAGTAAGACATAGAAATCTGGAGATATTCACATGCTTGCTCAGGAGTCAACCATTTCGATTTGAATGAATACTCATCTGTATCAAATTCCGAAAACTCAATAACGCCCGAACCGTCTATGTCAATAACAATTATTTCTTTGAAATGTTTTGTAAGCTTATTTAAGATCCTTGCATCTTCTATATCTGCGGATTTGTCAAAGTCTGTTATCACATATCCATAACCCAGCTTTGATATGATTACTCTGTCTGGATACATTTCATACTTGTTGATAAGATCAGCAAGGAATAAAACTTTTTCCTTTTGCTTCATTTAAAGGCCCTCCATCAGTAATTCCTGATCAAATATTTCAATTTTCCGACGACTCTAACCATTTCAGGTTTGTAATACTGGCTTTCCATATCAGAATTTGCAGGTCTGAGCTCTATTAAATCTTTATGTCTGTAAATTTTTTTAATTGTTGCTGTATCATTATCTACTATTGCAACAACAGTTTCTCCATTTATGAAATCTTCCTTTGGTTCTATGATAATAAAATCTCCGTCTGCTATAAGATCCTCAATCATTGAGTTACCCCTGACCTGGAGAGCAATACAGTTCTCACAATCTGTATAAAGAGGAACATTAATAAAATCGATTGGTTCCTCCCATATTGATACAGGCAAGCCTGCGGATATCTCTCCATGGAAAGGAACCTGCCAGGATAAATACTCCTGAGCTATCTCATACCATCCGTAATTCTTTTTGATCAGATATCCTTTTTGGGTGAGCTTTTTTAAGTATTCGTGTACAGTCGAAAGGCTATATCCAAAAGCATTTGCAATTTCTGAAATTGTTGGCATGGTATTGTTTTTTGAATAATAACTTCTTATGAAATCGAAAATCCTTTTTTGCTTTTCCGTGATCATGGCTCCTCCTATCTTTTTTTAAGATAACCGAAACTAAAACGAAAGTCAATACCATTTTACACGGTAATTGAAAAGAGTAAGAAATGATGATAGTTTAAAATTATGGCTTCTATCTATCGGGATAAAAAATCTGGTATATGGTACATAAACTACATAAATTTAAACGGAAAAAGGATCCGCAGAAGTCTGGGAACATCAGATAGAAAACTTGCAGAATTGAAATTGAAGGAAATAGAAGTAGAGCTTGCAAAGGGTAGATTAGGGTTTACAGTTAATATCTCGTTAGGGGAATTTTTAAAAAAATATTTAGATTGGTCCAAAAACACAAAGGCTAAAAATACGTATATAACAGATAAAAAGACTGCGGATAGCTTAATTAATTATTTTGGAGAAAAAATAAAACTATCTCAAATAAATTTACAAAAACTTGAAGGATGGAAAATTTGGCTTGTTGATACTCTTAGATATTCAAAAACTACTGCTAATATCCGTATTAGACATGCAAAGGCTATGTTTAATAAAGCCGTTGAGTGGCAGTTCTTGGAGAAATCTCCAGTTGAAAGGCTAAAACAATATACAACACCAAAAGGCAAGCCTGATTTTCTCACATTGGAAGAAATAAAAAAACTATTTTCTGTAATTGAAAATAAAACTCACTTAGCAGTTTTCAATCTACTATTCTGGACTGGAATGAGGATTGCTGAAGCTATTAATCTTACATGGGATGATGTCGATTTTGAGGACATGGTTATAAAAGTTAGAAGTAAGAAAACCTGGCATACAAAAGATTACAAGGAACGACATATCCCTATCCATCCGGAATTAATTCCTTATTTGGAGCATCTAAAAGAAGTTGGTTCCGAAAAAGTGTTGCCATATAAGTATCCAACCGTAGAACATCTTTTCCAAAAATATTCAAGAAAATCTGGGATAAAAGCAACTCCTCATCTTTTAAGGCATTCTGTTGCTACTGCACTTGCTTCTATGGGAATTTCTCCTCAGGTAATTCAAAAAATTTTAGGTCATTCAAACCTGTCTACTACAATGATATATGCAAAAATGACAGATGATTATGTCAGAAAAAGTTTAGAAAGTTTGAGAATGTCAGAATAATGTCAGAATTAAAATCAAGTCCCTGAAATTAAAAGTTAAAAATGCTGTAAGTAGGGACTGCAAATCCCTTATGCGCGGGTTCGATTCCCGCCCCCGCCTCCATAGCTAAACCAACCTCTGCATCTTCTTATCCTTGACAGAAAAAAAATAGATGCTTTAATTTA